>CADBAP010000005.1:0-13522 GCA_902792685.1 uncultured Prevotellaceae bacterium | reverse complement strand
AGGGGTGATGACGGAGTTCTGCTATCCTCAAGAGGACAAGGTGTATGAATATGACATCAAGTCGTGTCCTTCGCTTGCAGCATTAAAGGAATGGGTGTTACAACCTGGTGCAAGGAAAATCTGTGAGGATGCGTTTTGAGGTTGTATAAATAGTACGAGGAGCTGAAACAAAAAGGATTTAGATTGGAATTTTAACGAACACAGAAAAGAGCACGGTATGTTGGGTGCGATTATTGGTGATATTGTCGGTTCGACAAGAGAATGGCACAACGTAAAGACAGAAGACTTTGAACTGCTGCCCCCTGGTAGTCGATTTACTGATGACACTGTCATGACATTGGCAGTAGCCAAGTGGCTGATGGATGACCCATCGCACGATGCAGACAGTCTGGTCAGAATTATGCAGGAGATGGGGCGTCGCTACCCTAATGCTGGCTACGGAGGTATGTTCCAGAAGTGGCTGAATGCGGATAATCCTCAGCCCTACGGCAGCTATGGTAATGGCTCAGCCATGCGAGTAAGCCCTGTGGGAATGTATGCCAAGTCGTTGGACGAGGCACTGGAACTCGCATATATTACAGCATCAGTTACTCATAATCATCCAGAGGGAATCAAGGGAGCGCAGGCTGTTGCAGCCGCTGTCTATATGCAGCTGTACGAAGTGTTTGATGTGAAAGAAAAGATAAAGCGATACGTAGAAGAGCACTTCGGATACAATCTTGACATAAAACTGGAGGATATTCGCGACGAGTATCACTTTGATTTCTCCTGTCAGGGAAGTGTGCCCATCGCCATCATGGCCTATCTACAGAGACACAATGCCCTCGACACCTTACGGCTTGCCATTTCGATGGGAGGCGATTCCGATACCATAGGGTGCATGGCCACCTCTATTGCATACGCTTGTCGGTTTGGTATGATTTCATCGCATACCAACATTCCTACAGAAGTAGTTGCCAAATGCAGAGAACTGCTGCCTAAAGAACTGTTGGATATTAACGACCGTTTCGAGGCTTTCGTTACCCGACCGCTATACCAGTCATATTATCTGAAAACAAGAAACATCTTTGCAGGTGAATACCCAGGCGATAAGAATGGGGAAAAGGCACAGGTCAAGATTGACCAGATGGCGCATTTTGGAGTACGTCACTTCATTGACTTGACAGAGGAGGGGGAATTGCGCCCCTATTCTCACCTTTTGCCAAAAGGTTGCACTTATACGCGCTTCCAGATACACGATGTCAGCGTACCAGATAGCGTGGAAAGCGTCAGCCGTCTGATAGACCATATTCATGAACTTTCCAATAGAGATGACGGCTATGTGTATATCCACTGCTGGGGTGGTGTCGGTAGGACTGGAACCATTGTGGGGTGTCTGCTTTCTCACCAGTATGATTTCGACTATGAGATAACGATGAATGTATTGAAGAATGCTTTCTCCGATTGTCCGAAGTCAGCCTATAGGAATATTCCTGAAACACAAGAACAATGTGATTTCATTGCACGATATGCAGCGGAAATGAAACAAGAGGAGCTTGGTCGTCAAGCTCTATTGATGTGGAAGATGGGAGCTGGTGATTCAGCTAAGCGGTTCAATGGGGAGAATCCCATCCCCCAAAAGACCAAAATTGCCACAAAGGATAGTTGGAACATTGAGCCTATGCCCGATAAGCAAACCACTATTCCAATGGATGAGAACATTCCGAGTGCAGCCATGCGCATCGTGAAGTATGGTCACATACCAGATGCGATGGAAGACCATTGGTTTATGTATTGTGACGAAACGACTATCAGGTATTATCGCAGTTGGACTGGATTCTGCATCTATGTTGCCAAGTATGAAGACGATGGTGAAACATGCAGAATAACAGAACTGACGGTAAACCGCGATTCAGAACAATATACCTGTACTGATGACAAGCATGATGTCGCATTGTTTATGGCCTTGCTGACCGAAGAATATGGTGGTGATGCCAGTGAGTATTGGCAGAAAGCATTCTGATAGCGTATTCTTTTTTAAGCCAATGTGTGAGGAGAATTCTATTATGATATTTGAGAAGAGTTATTGTTGCAAATAAAAACGACAGACAATGAATACATTACATGACAGAATACGCGGTTCGCTGATTGGCGGTGCCATTGGTGACGCATTGGGTTATCCTGTGGAGTTCATCTACTCCTTTGAGGAGATACAGAAACGATATGGAGAGCGTGGCATCACTCGCTTGGACACATGGCAATCTAGGTTGGAAGATGCAGAGCAAGCAGGTAAGGCTGTTGTTTCTGATGACACGCAGATGACACTCTTTACTGCCAATGGACTGTTGAACGCCAAGAAACAAGGCATTTCGCTGAAGTATGGTATCTGTAGTGCCTACGTCGAATGGTATCTGACGCAGATTGGGAAGAAGTCCCCTAAGTATAAGGATTGTTGGATAAGTGATGTGCCAGAACTGAACCATCGTCGTGCGCCAGGCAATACCTGTATGTCCTCATTGGACGACATCTATCGTGGCAAAGCCCCGATGAACAACAGCATGGGATGCGGTGGCGTGATGCGTATCGCCCCAATTCCTCTGTGTGCAGCTGTCCAAGACAGGATGAGCATAGAGGAAGCAGACCTGCTGGCAGGTGAAGCTGCCGAAATCACCCATCAGCATCCGTTGGGATACATCTCTGCCGCTCTGATGTCCCATGTCATCTATAGGCTGGCTCGTGACATTGAGCCAACTCAGGAAAGCATGAAACGCTATATCATGGAGGGTGTTGAAATGATTCGAAAGCACTACAAAGCCTACTACAACGATGTGGAGCGTATGGCAGAGTTGGCAGAACGAGCCATCCTGCTGCTCGACAATGGAAAGACAGATTTGGAGAATATCAGTTGTTTGGGAGAGGGATGGACTGGCGAAGAAGCATTGGCTATTGCTCTCTACTGTGCCTTAAAGCACTTCGATAGCTTTGAGGATGCCATGATTGCTGCTGTTAATCATGGTGGTGACAGTGACAGCACTGGAGCTGTAACGGGAAACATACTTGGTGCAGCCATCGGTTACGAAGCTATTCCTCAATTCTACATGGATGACTTGGAGATGCACGAACTAATTCTCCACATGGCAGATGACTTATATAGAGGTGAAGTAACAAAGATGTAAAGATTCTTCATGACAGTCATTGACACCATAGACGATAGCTCAATCAGTTTTCCTGTAGATTTTTCCTCCATTTTCTTGTTGTTTTGAAATTAATTTCATATATTTGTGGCGTTTAGCATATGAGGCTATTTAAAATGGTTAATTAGATGTTATGCTCTACACGTGAAAGGGTATTGCTATTAAACTAAAGAAATGAAAACAACAGATAGTCAATGGCGGATGCAGGGTGACTTTCGCCAAATTTTATTTACGATAGCGATGCTGATTATGAACAGCTTTTCTACACCAGTTGTAGCACAGTCTCTTGGTCAGGGACGCGTGACAACAGCAGAAGGATTACCTTTGTCTGACGTGGCCGTCACTCTGAAAGGCAGACCGACCTATATCAGTGATGCCAACGGCAATTTTTTGTATGCCATAGATGAAGGAATGTATGTGGTGGAGCGCATTGAGAAGCCTGGTTACAGGCTGGTGTCTCCTCAACTGCCTTTCGCACAGAAGGAGGGCAATGTTTTGCATATCATAATGGAGGCAGCGGAAAGCAGCGAGCAACGTGCTGTGCGTGAAAAGGGGGCATCGCTGTATGGACGCGTCATCGAGTGTGAAAGGCTGAAGCTATATGGCGATGGGGCCGCCTTGATGATAGAGCGCGCAAACTTGGACACGATGAATGTGCGCTGGCAGTATCAGGCGGGTGATTATATGCACAGGTATGGCGACTACGCAACGGCGCAACAATACTACAATCGGGCTATTTATAAGGCTCTGGAACTGTATGGCGAAAAGAACCAGCACTTGGCTATATGCTACCAACTCTACGGCGACAACTATTTCGTCTGGAAAGTGTGGGGTGAGAATTCGGTGCTGAATTATGCTGAAGCGAAGACATACTATCAGCGGGCAGGACACTTTTGGTATTCGCTCTATGGGGAGAACAACAATTATACGGCGCAAATCTACAACAAAATAGGGATGTGCTGGTATAAGCTGGAGAATGATAAGAATGCGAAGGAGTGCTTTCTGAAAGCGTTGGAGGTGTTGAAGACCATTCCCGATGCCGAACCGGTCCTGATGGCTGATACTTATGTAAACCTGGTGCAGATAGCCTCTGAGGAGAATGATAAGAAGGCGACCTTGGACTATTTGAACGAAGCTTTGAAATACCAACGGATGGCAACGGGTGAGATGAGTCAGGAAGTGGCTCAGGTGTATCTGAAATTGGTAGCCTACTACTACGCAGTCAACGACTACGAAAAGACGATGGAGCTGCTGCATAGAATTCTCGCTATCGAGAAATACCTCTTCGGTGAGTCGAGTGAACTCTATCTGAAAGTTCAGCGTCAGATTGACCTTCTGAAAAAGGAAATGGGGGAATAAAAGGACAGTAATGAAATGAACCAGAATTGAAGAATTATAGACAATAGGAAATTATGAGAAGAGAAATTCAAATGATAGTTTTGGTGCTTCTTGGCATGCTGTGTGTCAATATTGTGACAGCTCAGAATGTTAGGCAGAAACCTGTTGTGAAGAAACAAACGACAACAACGTCAAAGCAGACGACAAGTACGCCTAAAAAACAAAACAAAGGCGTTGCAAAGAAAAAAACGACCCCTGTACGGAATGTCCAATTGGAAGATATATTAACCAAGCCATTGGGGATTGTGGATATTGATATTCAAAACTGCAATATTCCGTTTAGTGACATTGAGACCGAACTCAAACAAAAATATGTTGCCTATGACCAACAATCAATAACAGGCACGGAAGATTTTTTCTATGATTTCAATAATCCTTCTTTTAAGAATATCCATTATAACGGAATACGACTTAGCAGTTTTAAAATCCGTAATTACGACAAGGGAACTTCTTGTTGTAGGAGTATAACTTATAACTTTGAGATTTATAAGGACGAAATGAAGCAAAGCTTATCAAAATATTTGAAAGCTATCGAGAACGACTTTCATAAACTTGGTATCCCTATTAGCATTGAAAGGGGAAGTGACGGAAAAATAAAAACAGAAATCCGGGTTGGGAATATTGAATACGAGATTGAAATTTTTGAGTCGGTTTATTATTGGATTTGGATACGCGAAATCATATATAAATAGCTTAAACCAAAAACAGCTAACACCCTAAAGATAAACGATTATGAAGAGGTTAACAATTCGCCTTGCGCTGCTCATTGTCTGCGCACTAAGTATCAACACCGCATTCGCTCAGGATGCAAATACGAAAGAAGTTGTAAAGAAACAGACTAAGAAGAAAGTCGTTCCCTGTAAGTGGCATAAGGCTAATAATTTCAGCGAGGGGCTGGCTAAAGTCGAGAACGCTAAAGACAAGTGGGGCTTTATCAACAAGTCGGGAAAGGTAGTCATTCCCTATAAATGGGAAAGTGCAGGGGATTTCAACGAGGGTCTGGCTTATGTTGAGGATGCCGACGAAAAGTATGGATTTATCGACAAAGCGGGAAAACTGGTCATTCCCTGTACTTGGAATGATATTGAGGATTTCTGCGAGGGCTTGGCTGCAGTCGAAGATGACAACAAAAAGCGTGGATTTATCGACAAGTTGGGAATCTTGGTCATTCCCTGTACGTGGGAGAATGCAGATGAATTCAGCGAAGGGCTGGCAGCTGTCGAGGACGACAACGGCAAGTATGGCTATATCGACAAGACAGGTAAATTAGTCATTCCCTGCACTTGGAAAGATACAAGGTATTTCAGCGAGGGGCTGGCTGCAGTCAAGGACGCAAACGGCAAATGGGGTTTTATCGACAAGTCGGGCAATGTTGTAATTCCCTGCAAATGGGAATACGCATATGTGTTCAGCGAGGGGCTGGCAGCTGTCGAGGACGACAACGGAAAATTTGGTTTTATTGATATGTCTGGTCAGATAGCTATTCCTTGCGAATGGTCATATGCTTGGCGTTTCAAAGAGGGGCTGGTTGCAGTCAGGGATCGCTCCTTAATGCATGGCTTTATCGACAAGACGGGAAAGCTGGTTGTTCCTTGTACGTGGCGTGATTTTGATGAGTTCAGCGAGGGACTGGCTAAAGTCCAGGACGCAAACGGCAAATGGGGCTTTATCAACAAGACGGGGCAGGTGGTGATCCCCTGCATGTGGGATGATGCAAAACGAATCAGCGAAGGTCTGGCTTGTGTCCAAGACGCCAACGGAAAGTATGTCTATATCGACAAAACAGGACAGGTTGTGATGTAATTTATAACAGATAGAGGAAAGAGGATGGAAAAGAAGGTGATTGTCGGCAGATATGGGCAGGAAGGAGTAGATTCGCAACTGCTTATTACGATCGGGGCGAATGAAGTTGCATCAATTATTCAAAAACTCTAAATCATGAAATGCAAAGTTATTCTAGATATAAACAATAAAACATAAGACCTATGAAAAGGCTATTGATACTAGCCGTTATCATGTTGACGATAACGACTGCTTATGCACAAAAAAGGACGGACTACAAGTTCAGGTTTGAAAGTGCTGTGGACATGAATACAAAACTGCTAGCTGTTTGTGATTTCGAATTTGGTATCTTCGACATCCCTGGGGAGTCACCGGCTGTGAGTATTGCAAACTATAAGAATAGTCAGCTATCGGTAGACAATCTGGTGACGACGATTGCATACAATCCAAAAGAAGGAATGATTTATTTTGGCAACATGAAAGGTGATGCCCTTTTTTGCATCACGTTGCTTACGAATGATGATGGAACTCAAAGCTGCGCACTCCTCGTCTACGAAATCAAAAATGAAAAGACAACGATTCAGTATGGCCTGACAAATGAATCAGGTTCAACCAATGACAAACAATGTAATGAGGCCTATAAAGTCCTGTTGGAAAATGTAAAGACAAACAATTTTAATAATTTCACCGTTAATATCATGTAGGTCGTAGCTTTGTTTTATATAGTGTATATCGATGATAATGGGATGACGCATGAAAACTACGACGGAAAACTTATCAAAGACGCGAAATGATGGAAAAGAAGGTGATTATCGGAAGATATGGGCAGGAGGGAGTTGATTCGCAGCTGCTGATTACAACAGAGGCGAATGAATCGACATGGGGGCAGATGGGGTCTGTACCACAATCTGTCAGCCGTCAGCATTGCAGCATTGAGGTGATGGGCAACGGATATCTGATTCACAACCTGAATCCCATGAATGTGACGTATGTGAATGGTCAGCCGGTCGCATCTAAAATGATTGGAACGAATGATGTTGTAGAACTCGGACAAGCCCGTTACCGGTTGGATTTGAGGGCTATTGTAAATAACCTTAACGCTGCTCGCAGATATCCATCTGCTAATGACAGCCCCGCTCCTTTTTCAAATAATAAGCCCGCCTCACGTCCTAATTATAACAGACCATCTTCCCCTGCTAATAATAATCCGGCTCCACCTTTTTCCGGTAATCAGCAAAATAATACATGGCTGTTTGTGGGCATCGGGGCATTCGTGTTTATCGCCATCATAATTGCTGGTGTTTTCATCAGTCAGAATTCCAGAAGCGGATTGTATGATGATATAAGCGTTTCTTCCTATAGCAGCGATGATTCATACAGTGATTCATATGATGACGAGGTGGAAGCCGATGAACCTTCTGCACCTGTAGAAGAGGAAAAACCGCAGATGGTTACCTGTCCAGCATGTAACGGAACTGGCGTGTTTGATTTTGCGCCTGGTGATATCATGGCTCCGAAACAAACGTGTGCAGGATGTAATGGTACTGGTGTGTGTAGCGCAGAAACAGCTGAGGAGCTGATCAAAGTGCAGCAGCAGGTTAATGGAATGATGGGAGGCGGCTCTGGCGGCTCTGGCCGCAGTGGCAGAAGCATTTCCCAGATACAGTATGATTTAAACAAGGCATACGATATGTTGGCGGATCTGGAGAGAAACTATGCTAATTGTGACGGAATCGTTGCAAGCTCTCAATATCCCCGTATGATTGCAGAACAAAAGGAGCGTATTAGACAGTTGGAAGAAGAGTTACGTAATGCACGGTAGTTTTTTGATGCCGCAAATATACGACTAAACCATAATACAAAATAAAATACAATTCTGTATGAGCAGGCGAAGAGTAAGTTGCCAGAGAAGGGGCCGTTTGACGTGATATACGAGCGCGAGGATGTTAAGGAGATGAGACTCGGCCTGTCGCACCTGATACTGAAGATAACAAGTGCAGGTTCGGGAGACAATGAGAAGAAGCGCTACTTGGAATTGGCAGCGGTGAATTATCCAAGTCCATACGGTGCTACGTCGGTAGTGGGGTATGGTGATACACAGGATATTCTGGCAAGACTGAAAGAAGAGGGCCTGGTGGATGTACTGGTGAAGAAAGTGTCCAAACTTGCAGAGGATATTGATTACGAGGAAAGACATCCGTATGGATGAGTTTTATTATCGCAACGTTTTAATCCACTCAGCGCTTTCATCAGCAAGCAAGTTGATGAGTTTCCAGTAGTAGGCGGTCAGTTCATTCATAAATTGTTTTCATACAGATGTTTTTTAAATGATGTTGCAAAGATACGGCTATTCTTGTAATATCCTTATCAGTTTTGCTGATAAAATGGAAGGCGGCAGATTTCCCTGCCGCCTTGTTGATATCAATAAGCTTGCTCATGCACTCCTTTGACCGCACGGCCGCTGGGGTCGTTGAGGTTCTTGAAGGCTTCGTCCCATTCGAGGGCGATGGCGGTGGAGCAGGCTACGCTTGCTTCGCTGGGTACGCTGCGGGCAGCGGAGTCGGATGGGAAATGTTCGGCAAAGATGCTGCGATAGTAGTATTCCTCTTTGTTCTTCGGCGGGTTGATAGGGAAACGCTCGGCAGCATGTGCCATCTGTTCATCGCTGACAGCTTCGGAGGTAATCTGCTTCAAGGTGTCTATCCAGGAGTAGCCGACACCATCGCTGAACTGCTCTTTCTGTCGCCAGGCAACAGCTTCGGGCAGCATGTCGGCAAAGGCTTCGCGTACAATGCGCTTCTCAATGGAAACCCCCTCTAAATCTCCCCGGGGGGAGACTTTCAGAGCGTCGTTTCCTCCCCTCGGGGAGGTTAGGTGGGGGTTACACATCTTCGCTTCCGGATTGGTGCGCATGGCGACATCGAGGAATTCTTTGTCGAGGAACGGCACGCGGCCTTCTACGCCCCAGGCAGAGAGACTCTTGTTGGCACGCAGACAGTCGTAGAGGTGGAGCTTGCTGAGCTTGCGCACGGTTTCTTCGTGGAAGGCTTTGGCATCGGGTGCTTTGTGGAAATAGAGGTAGCCGCCGAAAATCTCGTCGGCACCTTCGCCGCTGAGCACCATCTTGATACCCATCGATTTGATGACGCGTGCCAACAGGTACATCGGTGTGGAGGCACGGACGGTGGTGACATCGTAGGTTTCAATGAAATAGATGACATCACGGATGGCGTCGAGGCCTTCCTGAATGGTGTAGTTGATCTCGTGGTGCACGGTGCCGATATGATCGGCCACGAGTTTGGCTTTTGCCAGGTCTGGCGCACCTTTCAGTCCTACTGCAAACGAGTGCAGACGAGGCCAGTAGGCACGAGTCTTCGAGTCGTCTTCGATACGATGCTCGCTGAACTTCTCGGCAAGGGCGGAGATGACCGATGAGTCGAGTCCGCCACTGAGCAGTACACCGTAAGGGACGTCGGACATCAGCTGTCGCTTTACGGCATCGGAAAGGGCATCGTGGATGGCTCCCACAGAAGCGGCATTATCCTTGACGGCATCGTAGTCGAACCAGTCGCGCTGGTAATAACGTTTTAATGGTAATTTAGATTCTTCACTCTTCACTCTTATCTCTTCACTCCACAAATAGTGTCCGGGCAGGAACGGCTCATAGCGCTCACACTGTCCTTCGAGGGCTTTGAGTTCGGAGGCCACATAGACTTTCCCGTCGCTGTCGTAGCCGATATAAAGCGGTATGACGCCGATGGGGTCGCGGGCAATCAGGAACTCGTTGCGTTCCTCGTCGTAGAGCACAAAGGCAAAGATGCCGCTGAGGGATTCGAGGAAGGAAACGGGAGAAAGGGAGTGGGACTGCTGGCGCCATTCGCGATAGAGCGCGAGGATGACTTCACAGTCGCTGCCCGTCTGAAACTCGTATTGTCCCGCAAAGCGACGGCGAATCTCCTGATGGTTGTATATCTCGCCATTGACGGCGAGCACCTGCTTGCGATCAGGTGAGAAGAGGGGCTGTCCGCCACTCTCCGGATCGACGATGCTCAGTCGTTCGTGGGCGAGGATGGCGCTGTTGCCACAGTAGATACCACTCCAGTCAGGTCCGCGATGACGGATTTTCTGACTCATTTTCAATGTTTGTTCACGCAGTTCATGCGTTTGCTTCTGAATGTTTAATATTGCTACGATTCCACACATAATTTACAAGTTTACAGGTTTACAAGTTTACAGGTTTACAGGATGACATGTTTCTACAAAGTTGATGAAAGCCTGGTTGACAAGACGGGTGCCGCCAGGGGTGGGGTAGTGGCCGGTGAAGTACCAGTCGCCAGGATGGTTGGGACAAGCGTAATGGAGTCCCTCGATGCTTTGATATACCATTTCGATGGGTGCTTGCATCCCTTCCGGGCACAGCATCTCCACCATCTTGCGGTTGATTTCCTCGACGGTAAAGGGTTCATAGATCTGTCTGACGTGATTCGTTTCCAAAGGACGCTCTTTGCAGGCTTTGTAAGTGTCTGCGATGAGTTGTTCCATGCTTCGCTCCCGGATGAGTGCGATGGCGGCACGGAAGGCGCAGAGTTCTTCCAGACTCGACATATCGATGCCGTAGTAGTCGGGGTAGCGGATCTGAGGTGAACTCGATACCATCACAATCTTTTTGGGGTGCAGGCGGTCAAGGATTTTGAAGATGCTCTCGCGCAGCGTGGTGCCGCGAACGATGCTGTCGTCGATGATGACGAGGTTTTCCTCATACGGCTTCAGTGAGCCGTAGCTGATGTCATAGACGTGGGCAGCGAGGTCGTTGCGTTCAGAGTTGTCGGTGATGAAGGTGCGCAGTTTGATATCCTTCCACACGACCTTCTCCGTATGAACATCATAGCCCTGCTGACGGAAGCCGTCGGTCATACCGTAGAAGGCAACCTCAGCGGTGTTGGGGATGTATGAGAAGACGGTGTGATCAACATCGCCGTCAATGGCCTGCATGATGGCAGGTGCGAGCTGTTCGCCCAGCCGTTTGCGCTCCTGATAGATGTCGCAGTCGGAACCGCGACTGAAATAGATACGTTCAAACGAGCAGGCGCTGTATTTGAATTGACCACCGCCACCCAGAATCTGTTCCAGTTTCCAGTCGCCGTTTTTGTGGACGATGAGTGCCTGACCGGGTTGCAGCTCGTGGATGTCTTCAACCTGCAGGTCGAATGTTGTCTGCAGGACAGGACGCTCGCTGGCCAGGGCGATGATCTCGTCGTCGCGATAGTAGAAGGCGGGTCGGATGCCCCAGGGGTCGCGTACGCTGAACATCTCGCCCGTGCCCGTCATCCCGCACATCACATAACCGCCGTCGTAGTGGTTCATCGTGGTTTTCAGCACATTCGCCATCTCCACATGATTATCGATATAATCGGTAATGTCAGTACCTTCAAGTTCTTTTTCCTTGGCTTCTACGAACAACCGTTCCACCTCGCGGTCGAGTCGGTGTCCCATCAGTTCGAGGGTGATATAGGAATCGCCCAAGATACGCGGCGACTGTCCCTGGGCTGTGAGGAAGTGGAAGACCTCATCGATGTTGGTCATGTTGAAGTTGCCGCACAGACAGAGGTTTTTCGCACGCCAGTTGTTACGGCGCAGGAAGGGGTGCACAAACTGCAGGCCGCTCTTGCCTGTTGTGGAATAGCGCAGGTGACCCATGAAAATGGAGGCTCCTTCCCAACCTCCCCCTTGAGGGAGGGGACTGCTGAATACTTTTGTAATCGCATCCTTGCCTTCGGCACGTTCGCGGAACATATATTCCTGTCCGATGGGAGCATCGAGATTGACGCAGGCGATGCCGGCTCCCTCCTGTCCGCGGTTGTGCTGTTTCTCCATCATCAGATAGAGTTTGTTCAGCCCATAGCGGCTGGTGCCGTATTTCTTCTCGTAATAGTCGAGCGGTTTCAACAGGCGAATCATCGCCACACCGCATTCATGTTTTAATTGTTCCATATTGGTCGTTTGGGGATTTTACTTTGGTCGTTTGGGTGACTAGTCGTTTGGTCGTTTAGGGATTTTACTTTGGTCGTTTGGGTGACTAGTCGTTTGGTCGTTGGGGGATTTTACTTTGATCGTTTGGTTTTCTTTTCGTTTGGGGATGTTACTTTCCTAAACGACTAAACGACCAATCCCCCAATCTACTAAATACATGCTTTAATAAACGACATGAACAGCGGGTGCGGATGCAGCACCGTTGATGAATATTCCGGATGGAACTGTGTGCCGATATACCAGCGCTTTTCCGGTATCTCCACAATTTCCACGAGGTTGGCAGCGGGGTTGATACCCACGCACTTCATCCCGTTCTGCTCGAACTCCTCCTGATATTTGTTGTTGAACTCATAGCGATGACGGTGGCGCTCGAAAACAAGAGACCCACCCCCTTGTCCCTCCCTGTTATGGAGGGGAGTAGATAGTCCTGACTGTGTGTATGCCTCAAACACCTTACTGCCTTTCACCAACTGGCACTCATAGGCCCCCAATCGCATCGTACCGCCCATCTGAGTGATGTTCTTTTGTTCTTCCATCAGGTCGATGACATAGTTTGGTTGTTTGGGAGATTGGTCGTTTGGTCGTTTAGGTGACTCCCCCAAACCAATAGACGAATTTTCTAAACCACCAGAAAATTCTGCACTGTTGGCATCCTTATAACCCAGCACGTTGCGAGCAAATTCGATCACCATCATCTGCATGCCCAGACAAATGCCGAAGGAGGGGATATCATGGGTACGGGTGTATTCGGCAGCGATAATCTTTCCTTCGATGCCTCGATGACCGAAACCCGGACAGATGACTACCCCCTGGAGGCCATCCAATTTCTCAGCCACATTCTGCTTGGTAATATCCTCACTATTCACAAAGTGCAGCTTCGCCTTTACGTCGTTGTAGATACCCGCCAGATTGAGGCTCTCACGGATGCTCTTGTAGGCATCTTGCAGGTCGTACTTGCCCACTAAGCCGATATGTACCTCGCGCTTGGCGTTGCGCTGTTTGTCGAGGAACGCATTCCAGGCTGTCATCGCAGGAGTTTCGCCCACAGGGATGCCGATTTTGCGCAGGATGGCTGCATCGAGACCTTGCTTCTGCATATTTACCGGTACCTCGTAGATGCTGGGCATATCCTCGCTCTG
>CADBAP010000004.1 GCA_902792685.1 uncultured Prevotellaceae bacterium | reverse complement strand
GGAAATGCTGAAATTCCCAGTCGGAGTTAGCGGTACACAACTTGATGCGTTGGCACGAAAAGATTTGTGGGCAGCCGGCATGAACTTCCTACATGGCACAGGACATGGAGTAGGGAGTTTCCTGAATGTGCACGAAGGACCTCATCAGATTAGGATGGAATATCGGCCAGAGCCTTTACGAGCAGGAATGACTATAACGGATGAGCCAGGTATCTATCTTGAAGGACGTTTTGGTGTGCGCATAGAGAATATTTTGTTGATAACACCATACATGAAAACAGAGTTTGGTGAGTTCCTTCAGTTCGAATCGTTGACGCTTTGTCCAATAGATACGACTCCGATTATCGTAGAGATGTTGACAAAAGAAGAGCGTCAGTGGCTGAACGATTACCACCGACGCGTCTATGATGTGCTTTCACCTTATTTACGAACTTTTTGCCGTTGACGATATAGATACCTCGTGGAAGTTGCTGGATGGCATCTGCATAATTATCTGCTGCCCGAATCATCATACCTTGAATGGTATATACATAGTATCTCCCATTTGTAGATGTTGTTGTAAATACGGGCTTGATGCTGGTTGGAGTTGTGGTCATGTTCTTGTAGAGTTGAATGTTTCGAACACTTTGACTTCCTTTCGTATATGAAGCGAATCGAGGAGAACTGACATTGTAATAGACAGAACGAGCAAATGCTTTGTTCTTAACTTTTATGTTTCCTCCTTCACATTTTATAGTCCATTTAGCATTGTCTGTTTCTGCACTTGTAAGCGTGTGAAGCATATTGGCGTCTGAGTTTATCGATACATAGTTCTTTGCAACAGGGTCATACAGAGTATACTCTCCGCGTTTTCCTCCTAAAATAAGTTCATACGGTTTGTTTGCTTCTCCTGTTGTAGTTGTAAATGATTCGTCGGATATTTCAACGGCAACATTATCTCTGACTTCGTTGGAGTTGATTTTTTTTGCTGCTCCTATTGCCACTTTTGCTTCTTCTCCATCAAAAACAAGTAGATAGCGAGCACCCGTTTCTAAATCACCTGTCCATTCAACTTTTTTGTAAACCTGCTCGCCTTTTGCAGGAACATCATTTTCTGGATTGTAAGGCTCCTCTGGATGAACAGTAACCTCACCACCATATGTTGCTCCTTCATAGGTTTCATATTGAATTGGGGTTTCTTTTTTATCGCCCCAAATATATTCTTCGAGACCAGGAAAGTCAATAAAAGGGTTTCTATTTCCTTGAACTTTATATACAATGTTATTTCGCGCGATTTCCTTTTTGCTTACAGGATCATTTTTAGCCCATTGCAAAAACATTTGCATCATCCAAGTGTTGTATGGCTGATATGCATCTTTTGACAAAACTTCTCCTACTTTATTTCCATCTACACTTGTCCAAGTGCTAATCGCATCTTCATAACAGGTTGCCATATAAAAGTAAACACGGGCCAAATCACCTTTCAATTCATCATTCGGCTCAAAAACTTGGCCAGAATATTCTCCATTTGTACACGGGCCAAATTTGCTATAACCATTTTCTGACGTATAAGTATCTCCTTTATTTGGTCCATAAGGATAATTGTTACGTCGTGAATTTACATAATAGTCTGAAGGAAATACATGTGTAAGGTCTGCTGCCATCGGAAGAGCATCAATGCCTCCAAACCAGCTTTTGGGGAATGCGTGTTCGCGGTTATAGCAAGTGCCTTCTCCTGCATTTTCGGTTGTGACCTTCACAACTCCTTGTTGATGGATATAATAGGTGAAATCAGTCTTTGTTGAATAGATGTCCCAGATATATCCATTGTCTTTCAAATCGGCATACTTATAGTCAACCCACAATTGATCGTAGGTATCTACATCTGGATTCTTAATAATATTATACAATGCGGTCTTAAGCTCCTGACCGCTTTTTCCATTGGCACTCTGGTAGTAGGTGCCTGTACCGTTCGGTCCTTGTGCCCATATAGCAAGGGAAGCAAGGAATAATACGATGAAAGTAGTAATCTTTTTCATAAGCATATTTTGTTTTTAGTTTTTTAGGGTGTTTAGGAATCCCCTCCTTTGGGAGGGGTGGGCTTATACCTTTGGCTCCTTAATCTCTTTGCCTCGACAGAAGCGGTGAACAATCTGGCGGTCGTCGCCCAAATAGATGTAGCGCTCCAGACGATGTGTCAAGGAGTATTCAGCAGGATAGAGCACAGAATCGTCAATGACCAGCGCATCAAAATCATAGCCGGGTTCGAAGCTGCCCACCTTGCCAAAGAAGCTGCCTGCCGACTTGGTGGCAATCCAGAATACTTCCGGCAGGGTTAGGAAGGGCTTGCTGTGGTCAAGCTGATAGTGCATCTTACTGACCTGAATGGCATATACCAGCATGCGGAACATATTCAGGTCGTGACCGCCACTGATATCACTGCCCAAACCGATGCGTACGCCCTTGTCAAGTAATGAGCGGATTGGTGCCATACCTGACGACAGATTGAAATTCGATGTGGGGCAGTGGGCCACCATCACCCCATTCTGCTTCATCAGCTCCAGCTCGTTGCCCCTTGTCCATACACAGTGAGCCATAATGGTAGGTGTCTGTCCGAAGAGTCCGTAGCGGTTGTAGGCATCGCCATAACTCTTGCTCTCAGGTTCTAACTCAGCCACCCACGCAATCTCGGACGTATTCTCCGACAGGTGAGACTGTATGGGCAACTGGTACTTCTTTGCCAGTTCACCACAGGCCTTCAGCAACTCTGGCGTACATGACGGTACAAAGCGTGGCGTAATGATAGGCCGTACCAGTGCGTCGGGCTTATTGAACTCGGCGATGAGTTGTTCGTTACCTTCGACGGCAGCCTCCACATCCTCGCAGAGTGCCTCAGGACAGTTGCGGTTCATGGCCACCTTGCCAACCAGTGCTCCCATGCCGGCCTCCTGATACAACTGCATCAACTTACGGGTACTCTCTGTATGAACGGTGCCAAAGACTACGCTACGCATGGTGCCAAACAGCCACTGGGTATGCAGGAAACGGCGATACATGCGCTCAGCATACTCCACATCAGCATACTTCGACTCTTCTGGGAATGTGTAGTTCTGCAGCCAAGGCAGTAGCTCCAAATCCATCGCCACACCCTGGTTGTGCACCTGCGGGGCATGCACGTGCATATCGTTCATGGCTGGAATGAGCAGCTTGTCGCCAAAGTCAATGATTTCGGCACCTTCACAATCCAGTTCCTGCAGGTTTGTTGCCAAACCTGTTACACATCCGTTTTCAACGGCGATGTAGCCGTGTTCCAATACTTCGAAACGGCTTTTCTCTTTCGTAAAGAGTATATTTGCCCGATAAATGCTTTTCATGCGATTCTTTCTTAATAGAGTTGTTGTGTAATTGTTAATTAGATTATCTGTGCAAAGATACAATAAATTATGGAAAATGCAAAAGAAATCCCGAATTTCTTTCTTTTCACTTCATAAAATCATTTTGTTTTGTTAAATTATTTCTCCGCTTGTTGTCAAAAGGTGACGTTTCGCAAAACAAAAGCTATCCTTTCGGGCGGTAAAAGGTGACCTTTTGCACGCTAAAAGCTATGCTTTTGAAAGGCGAAATCTATGCTTTTGAAAATTCGTTTCTTGCCTGTTTGTAACTGGTTGATGCAGAGGTTGTTGTAAATTTCTTTATTTTGGCATTGTTTCGTCGTGAAGATGAGGATGCGTTTTGTATTATGTAAGAAATTTTCTTTTATCGTGTTTGAGAAGCTCGTTGTGCCTTTCGAAAAGCAAAACATGTAATTTTAGAAGAAAATTATGCTAAAAGTTTGGCAGAATGATAAATAAGTAGTACCTTTGCAGCCGCAAATTTAATTTTAAACATTTTAAACAAAAAGAAAAAGCATGATTATTGTACCAGTAAAAGACGGTGAGAACATCGAAAGAGCTTTGAAGAAGTTCAAGAGAAAGTATGAAAAGACAGGCATTGTTAAGGAGCTTCGTGCTCGTCAGCAGTATGACAAACCGTCTGTTTTGAAGCGTCTGAAGATGGAACACGCTGTCTATGTACAGAAGCTGAGACAGAACGAGGAATAAAAAGTTTCTTGAAAATTTGGTGGTTTGAGAAATTCTCCGTAAATTCGTTGCCGAAAACTATAATGGCACGATGATAGAACAATTTTTGAACCACCTGCGGCTTGAGCGAAACTATTCGCAGCGTACGGTTGACAGCTACGGCAAAGACCTGCGCGCTTTCGAGACGCATTTCAAAAACTTGGAAGGTCATCTCTCTTGGACGACAGTAGATGCCGACGTTATCCGTGACTGGATGGAGCAGATGATGGATAAGGGAAACAGTGCCACATCAATCAATCGGAGATTGAGTGCATTGCGTTCCTTCTTTCGTTATGCCTTAAAGAAATGTCTCGTAACGTCCGATCCTGCCCATGCTGTCGTGGGGCCGAAGAAAGAAAAGCCCCTTCCGATGTATCTCAAGGAACGTGAGATGGACAGCCTGCTGGATGAGCAGGAGTGGGGGACAGGTTATAAAGATGTCCTCGCGCGTACCATATTAATAATATTCTATGAGACGGGCGTTCGTATCTCGGAACTGATTGGGTTGAACGAAGCCGACGTCAACTTTGTGACCCACGAACTGAAGGTAACGGGAAAGCGCAACAAACAGCGGGTGATACCTTTCGGAAAGGAGCTGGAAGATACGCTGACGGCATATCTGGAGCTTCGCAACGCTTTACCCAGTCGCCAAACAGACGCGCTGCTGGTGTCGTCAAAAGGCGAGCGGCTGAAAGATCCGACAGTCAGGACGATGGTGAAAAAGCATCTGTCAACGGTATCCACATTGAAGAAGCGGTCGCCGCACGTTCTTCGTCACACCTTTGCCACAGCGATGCTCAACCACGAGGCTGGTTTGGAAAGCGTACAGAAACTGTTGGGTCATGAAAGTCTTGCAACAACCGAGATTTACACCCACACCACCTTTGAACAATTAAAGAAAGTATATAAGACGGCTCACCCACGCGGTTGAGCCAGGGAACAAACCATTAGTATTAACCAAATTAAAACAGGAGGTAACTATGGAAATTAAAATCAAATCTATTCATTTTGATGCTACTGAAAAACTGCAGGCCTTCATCAACAAGAAAGTGGAGAAACTGCAAAAGAACAATGAGGACATTAAAAACGTTGAGGTGCAGCTGAAGGTTGTAAAGCCCGCAACAGCGATGAACAAAGAGACCAGTTTGTCGGTAAGTGTGCCTGGCACAACGCTTTTCGTGGAAAAGACTTGCGACACTTTTGAAGAGGGCGTAGATCTGTGCTTAGACGCCATGAAGGTTCAGCTGACCAAATACAAGGAAAAACTCAGGAATAGATAAAAAAACTACCAAAAAATTTTGGTGATTAGAAAATTAGTTGTATCTTTGCAGCCGTTTTACGACACGTCCATACAAAACGCATGCCTGACGGCTGCAAGGATTTGCCTCTTTAGCTCAGTTGGCCAGAGCACGTGATTTGTAATCTCGGGGTCGTTGGTTCGAATCCGACAAGAGGCTCAAGGATGGGCGAAAGCCAATCCAGCCGCAAGGCTCTCCGAAAGGAGGCGAAGGATAGCGCAAGCAGTCCTTTTAAGGCTTAAGGAAAGGTGGACGTCAGTCGAAAACATGCGAAGCAATTATGCATTATGCATTAAATTAGGGTGGTTTCCAGAGTGGCCAAATGGGGCAGACTGTAAATCTGTTGTCTTTCGACTTCGGTGGTTCGAATCCATCACCACCCACTCAGTAGGAGTTTGCGGATTCCACGAAAGCCGAGCAGAAAAGCTCGCTTTTTTGTCAAGGCAAGACGGAACCGTTTATGCGGAAATAGCTCAGTTGATAGAGCACTAGCCTTCCAAGCTGGGGGTCGCGGGTTTGAGCCCCGTTTTCCGCTCTAACGTCGCTGTAATAGCTCAGTGGTAGAGCACTTCCTTGGTAAGGAAGAGGTCCTGAGTTCAACTCTCAGTTACAGCTCTACTGTTGAAAAGGTTTTATTGGAAGCAGAACAATTAACCGTACATTATTTATTTATAATTATAATTAACAAAAAGCTATGGCTAAAGAGAGTTTTGTGCGTACTAAACCGCACGTTAACATTGGTACTATTGGTCACGTTGACCACGGTAAGACTACTCTGACTGCTGCTATCACCATGGTATTGGCAAAGCAGGGTCTTTCTGAGGTTAAGTCTTTCGACCAGATTGACAATTGCTCAGATGGACGGTGCTATCCTCGTTGTTGCTGCAACTGACGGTCCTATGCCTCAGACTCGTGAGCACGTCCTGCTCGCTCGTCAGGTAAACGTTCCTCGTCTGGTTGTTTTCCTCAACAAGTGTGATATGGTTGAAGATGAGGAAATGCTCGAACTCGTTGAAATGGAAGTTCAGGAGATCCTCGCTCAGTATGAATTCGAAGAAGATACTCCTATCATCCGCGGTTCTGCACTTGGTGCACTGAACGGTGTAGAGAAGTGGGAGCAGAAGGTTATTGAACTCATGGATACTTGCGATACATGGATTCAGGAGCCTCCACGCGATACAGATAAGCCTTTCTTGATGCCTGTTGAGGACGTATTCTCAATCACAGGTCGTGGTACTGTTGCCACAGGTCGTATCGAGACTGGTGTTATCCACGTAGGTGACGAAGTTGAGTTGCTCGGTCTTGGCGAGGACAAGAAGTCAGTCGTAACTGGCGTTGAGATGTTCCGCAAGCTCCTCGATGAGGGTCAGGCTGGTGACAACGTAGGTCTGTTGCTCCGTGGTATCGACAAGAACGAGATCAAGCGCGGTATGGTACTCTGCCATCCGGGTCAGATCAAGCCTTTCAAGAAGTTCAAGGCTTCTATCTACGTGTTGAAGAAGGAAGAAGGTGGACGTCACACTCCATTCGGAAACAAGTATCGTCCTCAGTTCTACCTCCGTACAATGGACTGTACAGGTGAAATCTCTCTGCCTGCAGGCGTTGAGATGGTAATGCCTGGTGACAACGTTGAGATCACTGTTGAGCTGATCTACGCTGTTGCTCTGAACCCAGGCCTCCGTTTCGCTATCCGCGAGGGTGGTCGTACCGTAGGTTCTGGTCAGATTACAGAAGTTTACGAAGACTAATTCCTAGATTTTCCTAGGATCTCCTAGGTTATCCTAGGTCCTCCTAGATCATCCTAGGTTTTTAAAAAGCTCCCGTCCTACGGGCGGGGGCTTATTTACGGGAATAGCTCAGTTGGTAGAGCATCGGTCTCCAAAACCGAGGGTCGTGGGTTCGAGTCCTCCTTCCCGTGCAAAAAATAAAAGTTATGTTTAAGAAGATAGTAAATTATTTCAAAGCTTGCTACGACGAACTTATGCATAAGACGTCATGGCCTACACGCCGTGAGCTTACACACAGCGCAGTAATTGTTTTATCTGCTTCCCTTATTATTGCACTTGTTGTGTGGCTGATGGATACCGTGTTCAAGAATCTGATGGATGTTGTTTACTCTCTGGGGTTAAGCTAAGTTTAGGACAATGGCAGAAACAGGAATGAAATGGTACGTGCTCCGCGCTGTCAGCGGAAAAGAAGCCAAGGTGAAAGAATACATCGAGGCTGAATTGAAGCACAACGAGAAGCTCGCACAGCATGTTGGCCAGGTATTGATACCGATGGAAAAACATGCTTCCGTTCGCAGTAACGGTAAAAGAGTTGTCAAGGAAAAGGTTTCTCTTCCTGGATACGTACTTGTTGAAGCCAATCTGACCGGCGATGTAGCATCTACATTGCGGTTTATGCCTAACGTCTTAGGTTTCCTCGGCGGAATGAGCGCACCCTCGCCAGTAAAGGAATCAGAAATCAACCGCATCCTCGGTAATGTCGAAGAGACAGAGATGGACGAGGATATGACCATCCCATACGAGGTCGGTGAGTCTGTGAAAGTTACTGACGGTCCTTTCAGTGGTTTCCATGGTATTATCGAAGAGGTAAACACCGAGAAGCACAAACTGAAGGTGATGGTGATGATTTTTGGACGTCAGAATCCATTGGAATTAAGTTTTATGCAGGTTTCAAAGGAAGAGTAAAGTATTGTTACGGATACAATTATCTTCTTTTATAAGTATCAATTTTAATATTAACAAAAGAAATGGCTAAAGAAGTTGCTGGATTAATCAAATTACAGATTAAAGGTGGCGCTGCAAATCCTTCACCCCCCGTTGGACCTGCACTGGGTTCTAAGGGTATTAACATCATGGGTTTCTGCAAGGAGTTCAACGCCCGCACCCAGGATAAGGCCGGCAAAGTATTGCCTGTCGTTATCACTTACTATACCGACAAGTCATTCAGCTTCATCATCAAGACTCCTCCCGCAGCTGTACAGCTCCTCGAGGCAGCCAAGGTGAAGAGTGGTTCGGCTCAGCCTAACCGTCAGAAGGTTGCTTCTGTGACTTGGGAACAGGTAAAGGCCATAGCCGAAGATAAGATGGCTGACTTGAACTGCTTCACAGTTGAGTCTGCAATGAAGCTTATCGCTGGTACGGCACGTAGTATGGGTATTACGGTAAAAGGGGACTTCCCTGGTGAATAACTTTAAAACTTCAATTAAAAATGAGTAAACTGACAAAAAATCAAAAATCAGTCGCTGAGAAGATTGAAGCAGGGAAGGCATACACATTGGCAGAGGCTGCATCACTCGTGAAGGAAATTACCACCACGAAGTTTGATGCTTCTGTTGATATCGATGTACGCTTGGGTGTTGACCCGCGTAAGGCAAACCAGATGGTTCGTGGCGTTGTATCGCTGCCGAACGGTACTGGTAAGGTGACACGCGTGCTCGCACTCTGTACCCCAGATCAAGAAGAGGCTGCTAAGGCAGCTGGCGCTGATTATGTTGGTCTTGACGAGTATGTTGACAAGATCAAAGGTGGATGGACAGATATTGATGTCATCATCACAATGCCCTCATGTATGGGTAAGATCGGTCCTCTGGGCCGCGTGCTCGGTCCTCGTGGCCTGATGCCAAACCCGAAGAGCGGCACTGTAACTATGGATGTTGCTAAGGCAGTAAAGGAAGTAAAGCAAGGTAAGATTGACTTCAAGGTTGACAAGGCTGGTATTATCCATACCTCTATCGGTAAGGTAAGCATGTCTCCAGAGGCAATCCTCGGTAACGCAAAAGAGTTTATCTCTACTGTTATCAAGCTAAAGCCGGCTGCTGCTAAAGGTACATATATCAAGAGTATCTTTATTTCAAGCACAATGAGTAAGGGTATCAAAGTTGATCCGAAATCAGTGGAGTAACTCTAAAAGTTTTGTAAAATGAGAAAAGAAGTAAAAGATACTATTATTGTAGAACTTGGCGAGAAACTGAAGGAGTTCCCTCACTTCTACCTGGTTGACGTAGCTGGTCTGAATGCTGCCGACACCAGTGACCTTCGTCGCAAGTGCTTCAAGAATGAAATCAAGATGGTTGTTGTGAAGAACACCCTTCTTCGCAAGGCTTTCGAGAATTCAGAGATTGATTATGAACCATTGTATACTTCATTGAAAGGCAGCACAGCCATGATGTTCTGCAAGACTGCGAACGTACCGGCAAAGTTGCTCAAGGAGTATAAGGACAAGAAAAAAGAGATTCCTGCATTGAAGGCTGCATACGCAGAGGAAAGCATCTTCGTAGGTGCCGACAAGCTGGATGAACTCTGTGCTATCAAGAGCAAGAACGAACTTATTGCCGAGGTTGTTGCTTTGCTGCAGTCTCCGACCAAGAACGTTGTTTCGGCTCTTCAGTCAGGTGCAAGCACCATCCATGGTGTGCTGAAAACTTTAGGCGAGCGTCCTGAATAAAAACATCAATAAAGTCAATTAATTAGTATAAACAAAATTAAAATTTTAAAAAAGAAGTAAATGAGTTGGCAACAGTCCTGAAGGACGAGTATGGTATCGAGCCTGCTGCTGCAGCTGTAGCTGTAGCTGCTGGTCCTGCTGCTGGTGGTGCAGCTGCTGCAGCTGAGGAAAAGACCGAGTTCAATGTAGTGCTCACTGAGGTTGGCGCTGCTAAGCTCCAGGTTGTAAAGGCTGTTAAAGAGGCTTGCGGTCTCGGTTTGAAAGAGGCTAAGGATCTCGTTGACGGTGCGCCTTCTACTCTGAAGGAAGGTCTCTCTAAGGACGAGGCTGAGAACCTGAAGAAGGCTATCGAAGAGGCTGGTGCTAAGGTAGAGCTTAAGTAATTCGACATTACATTCTTTCAATACGGTTAGGATTTGTCAAGTAGGCAGGTCCTAACCTTTTTGTGTCTTTTGACAAAAATAGTAAGGAATCTAAGGACCTTATTTATATTAAGGACCTTAGTGAATAAAAGAAAAATAAAATAATGGCATCAAAAATTGTTGATAAAAGAGTAAACTTTGCCAGCGTGCAGAATCCGGTTCCATTTCCGGACTTCCTCGATGTGCAGTTGAAGTCTTTCAGAGACTTCCTACAGTTGGATACCCCGCCTGAGGAACGCAAGAATGACGGTCTGTATAAGGTGTTCGCAGAGAACTTCCCTATCACCGACACGCGTAACAATTTCGTTCTTGAGTTCCTGGATTACTATATCGATCCGCCGCGTTACACCATTGACGAATGTTTGGAGCGTGGACTGACGTATAGCGTACCCTTGAAGGCTAAGATGAAGCTTTATTGTACGGATCCCGATCATGAAGACTTCGGTACGTTCATTCAGGATGTGTTCCTTGGAACCATTCCTTATATGACGCACAACGGCACATTCGTCATCAACGGCGCTGAGCGCGTTGTTGTATCACAGTTGCATCGTTCTCCTGGTGTATTCTTCGGTCAGGGTGTTCATGCAAACGGTACCGTATTATATAGTGCACGTATCATCCCGTTCAAGGGTTCTTGGATTGAGTTTGCTACAGACATCAACAATGTGATGTATGCATACATCGACCGTAAGAAGAAGTTGCCCGTTACAACACTGCTTCGTGCTATCGGTTTCGAGAGCGACAAGGACATCCTCCAGATTTTTGACCTTTGTGAGGAAATCAAGGTCAATAAAAAGAACCTGAAGGCTGCCGTTGGCCGTAAGCTCGCTGGTAACGTCATGAAGAGTTGGAACGAGGACTTCGTTGATGAAGATACCGGTGAGGTTGTATCTATCGAGCGTAACGAGGTTATCGTAGAGCGTGAGAACGACCTGACAGAAGAGAACATCGAGGAAATCCTCGAAAGCGGTACCAGTTCCATCCTCCTGCACAAGGACGAGGAGATGGCGAACCGTTTCTCTATTATCTTCAACACCCTTGCCAAAGACCCAAGCCACTCAGAGAAGGAAGCTGTTCTGTACATTTACCGTCAGCTGCGTAACGCAGACCCTGCAGATGATGCCAGTGCACGTGAGGTATTCCAGAACCTGTTCTTCTCCGACAAGCGCTACGATCTTGGTGAGGTTGGCCGTTATCGTATCAACAAAAAGTTGGGTCTCGACACCGATATGGATGTCCGTGTCCTGACGAAAGAAGATATCATTGAGATTATCAAGTATCTCATCCAGCTGGTAAACTCCAATGCTACCGTCGATGACATCGACCACCTGTCTAACCGTCGTGTACGTACGGTAGGTGAGCAGTTGAGCAACCAGTTCTCTATCGGTCTGGCACGTATGAGCCGTACTATCCGTGAGCGTATGAATGTACGTGACAACGAGGTATTCCAGCCGACCGATCTGATTAATGCAAAGACCATTTCAAGCGTCATCAACTCATTCTTCGGTACCAACCCGCTGAGTCAGTTTATGGACCAGACAAACCCGTTGGCTGAGGTTACGCACAAGCGTCGTCTCTCTGCACTCGGTCCTGGTGGCCTGTCTCGTGAGCGTGCCGGTTTCGAGGTTCGTGACGTTCACTATACCCACTATGGTCGTCTTTGCCCGATTGAGAGTCCTGAAGGACCGAACATCGGTTTGATTTCTTCACTCTCCGTCTATGCGAAGATTAACGACCTCGGTTTCATTGTTACTCCGTATCGCCAGGCTGAGAATGCAAAAGTCAATATGGATAACAATGAGATTGTTTATCTGACCGCTGAGGAGGAAGAAGACAAGATTATCGGACAGGGTAATGCACCGTTGAATCCAGACGGTACCTTTATCCGTGACTACGTGAAGTGTCGTCAGGATGCCGATTATCCTGTTGTTGATCCTTCAGAGGTGAATCTCGTTGACGTTTCCCCACAGCAGATTGCTTCCGCATCTGCAGCGCTGATTCCGTTCTTGGAGCACGATGACGGTCACCGTGCGTTGATGGGATGTAACATGATGCGTCAGGCTGTGCCTCTGCTTCACAATGAAGCTCCTATCGTAGGTACTGGTTTGGAGAAGCAGGTATGTGAGGATTCCCGTACGATGATTACCGCTGAGGGTGATGGTGTTATCGATTATGTAGATGCTACGACCATCCGCATCCTGTATGACCGCACGGAAGATGAGGAGTTCGTTAGCTTCGAACCTGCCCTCAAGGAATACCGTATTCCGAAATTCCGTCGCACCAATGCCAATATGACCATTGACCTCCGTCCGATTTGTGACAAGGGTCAGCGTGTTAAGAAAGGCGATATCCTAACTGAAGGATATGCAACAGAAGCCGGTGAACTCGCACTGGGTCGTAACCTCCTCGTGGCTTATATGCCTTGGAAGGGTTACAACTACGAGGATGCTATCGTTTTGAGCGAGCGTCTGGTTCGTGATGACGTTCTGACGAGTGTTCACGTTGACGAGTATTCTCTTGATGTACGTGAAACCAAGCGTGGCGTGGAAGAGTTCACTGCTGATATTCCAAATGTCAGCGAGGAGGCAACCAAAGACCTTGATGCCAATGGTATCATCCGTATTGGTGCCCGCGTAGAGCCAGGCGACATTATGATTGGTAAGATTTCTCCGAAGGGAGAGAGCGATCCTTCACCGGAAGAGAAACTTCTCCGTGCTATCTTTGGCGATAAGGCCGGAGATGTGAAGGATTCTTCACTCAAGGCTAACCCGTCACTGAGTGGTGTCGTTATCGACAAGAAGTTGTTCTCTAAAGCCCAGAAGACTCGTGAGTCCAAGAAGCAGGATAAGGTTATCCTTGCCAAGATTGACGAGGAATACGAGGCAAAGGTCAACGACCTGAGAGACATTCTCGTTGACAAGCTTCTCACCTTGACGAAGGGTATGACCTCTCAGGGTATCAAGGATTACTCTGATGCAGAGATTGTCACAAAGGGAACTAAGTTTACAGCTACTATCCTGAAGAACCTCGACTATGAGGGTATCCAGTCAAGTGGTTGGACTAGCGACGAGCATAAGAACTCCCTCATCCAGCAGCTTATCATGAACTTCATCCGTAAGTACAAGCTGATGGATGCAGAGATGAAGCGTCGTAAGTTTGCCATTACGATTGGCGATGATCTGCCCTCCGGTATTATCCAGATGGCAAAGGTATATATTGCTAAGAAACGTAAGATTGGTGTCGGCGATAAGCTGGCCGGTCGTCATGGTAACAAGGGTATTGTCTCTAAGGTTGTCCGTCAGGAGGATATGCCGTTCTTGGAAGACGGACGTCCCGTTGACTTGGTATTGAACCCGCTGGGTGTGCCTTCACGTATGAACCTCGGTCAGATATTCGAGGCCATCCTTGGTGCTGCCGGTAAGCGTCTCGGTGTGAAGTTCGCTACACCTATCTTCGATGGTGCAAAACTCGACGACCTCTCAGAATGGACTGATAAGGCAGGTCTGCCTCGTTTGTGCTCAACCCGTCTGTATGATGGTGAGACCGGTGAAAAGTTCGACCAGCCTGCAACGGTAGGTATCACTTACTTCTTGAAGCTCGGTCATATGGTTGAGGATAAGATGCACGCTCGTTCCATTGGTCCGTACAGCTTGATTACACAGCAGCCTTTGGGTGGTAAAGCACAGTTCGGTGGCCAGCGTTTCGGTGAGATGGAGGTTTGGGCATTGGAGGCCTTCGGTGCCAGTCACGTCCTGCAGGAAATCCTGACCATCAAGTCAGACGATGTTGTGGGCCGTAGCAAGGCTTACGAGTCTATTGTCAAGGGTGAGGCTATGCCAACCCCAGGCATACCGGAGTCTCTCAACGTGCTGTTGCATGAGCTTCGTGGACTTGGTCTGAGTGTGAAACTGGACTAATCTGTTGCGAGTAGAAAAGTAAAAAGGTAAAAAAGTAAAAACGTAAAAAGCATGGCTTTTAAGAAAGATAATAAAGTAAAGAGTAATTTTACCAAAATTACCATCGGTCTGGCATCACCTGAGGAGATTCTTGAAAACTCATATGGTGAGGTAACCAAGCCAGAGACGATCAACTACCGTACCTATAAGCCTGAGCGCGATGGTTTGTTCTGCGAGCGCATCTTTGGTCCTACCAAGGATTACGAGTGTGCCTGCGGTAAGTACAAGCGTATCCGTTATAAGGGTATCGTCTGCGACCGTTGTGGTGTTGAAGTGACAGAAAAGAAGGTACGTCGTGAGCGCAGTGGTCATATCGAGCTGGTTGTGCCGGTAGCACATATCTGGTATTTCCGTTCTCTGCCCAACAAGATCGGTTATCTGCTCGGGCTTCCAACCAAGAAACTCGACTCAGTGATTTATTATGAGAAGTATGTAGTCATTAAGCCGGGTATGTTGGAGGGCAAAACAGATGAGGACGGAAACGAACTGAATGGCTCTCATAAGTTTGACTTGTTGTCAGAAGAGGAGTATCTCGACATCGTTGAGAAGAAACTTCCTGAGGACAATGATCGTCTGGACGACAGCGATCCCAATAAGTTTGTTGCAAAGATGGGTGCTGAGGCTGTCTATGACCTGCTCGTAGAACTCGACCTCGACAAGTTGGCCGATGAGCTGCGTGCCCGTGCCAACAACGACTCCAGCCAGCAGCGCAAGACAGAAGCTTTGAAGCGTCTGCAGGTAGTAGAGGCGTTCCGTACCTCTAAGGACATCAACCATCCTGAGTGGATGATTATGAAGATTCTGCCGGTAACACCGCCGGAACTTCGTCCGTTGGTACCGCTGGATGGTGGCCGTTTCGCTACTTCCGACCTCAACGACCTCTATCGTCGTGTCATCATTCGTAACAACCGTCTGAAGAGACTGATGGAAATCAAGGCTCCAGAGGTTATCCTCCGTAACGAGAAACGTATGTTGCAGGAAGCTGTTGACTCTTTGTTCGACAACAGTCGCAAGTCTTCTGCTGTGAAGAGCGAGAGCAACCGTCCACTGAAGTCTCTGTCTGACTCTCTGAAAGGTAAGCAGGGACGCTTCCGTCAGAACCTTCTCGGTAAGCGTGTTGACTATTCTGCACGTTCCGTGATTGTTGTCGGTCCTGAGTTGAAGATGGGTGAGTGCGGTCTGCCGAAGTTGATGGCAGCTGAGCTTTACAAGCCGTTTATCATCCGTAAACTCATTGAACGCGGTATCGTGAAGACTGTCAAGAGCGCAAAGAAGATAGTTGACCGTCGCGAACCCGTAATTTGGGATATTTTGGAGAATGTGATGAAGGGCCATCCAGTACTGTTGAACCGTGCTCCTACACTTCACCGTCTCGGTATCCAGGCATTCCAGCCACGTATCATCGAGGGTAAGGCTATTCAGTTGCACCCGTTGGCATGTACGGCATTTAACGCCGACTTCGACGGTGACCAGATGGCTGTGCACCTTCCGTTGAGCAACGAGGCTGTTTTGGAGGCACAGATGTTGATGCTTCAGAGCCACAACATCCTGAACCCCGCCAATGGTGCGCCTATCACCGTTCCTTCTCAGGATATGGTGCTCGGCTTGTACTATATCACCAAGATTCGTCCGGGAGCAAAGGGTGAAGGCCTGATTTTCTACGGACCAGAAGAAGCTATCATTGCCCACAACGAGGGCAAGTGTGATCTCCACGCTCCTGTAAAGGTGCTGGTCAATGACCTCGTTGACGGTCATTTCGAGAAACGTATGGTAGAGACCTCTGTCGGTCGTGTCATTGTGAATGGCATTGTTCCCGATGAGATTGGTTTCTTCAACGATATTATTTCCAAGAAAACGCTGCGTGGTATTATTGCCGATGTTATCAAAGCTGTCGGTATGGCTCGTGCCTGCGAGTTCCTTGATGGTATCAAGAACCTCGGTTATCGTATGGCCTACCTCGCTGGTCTGTCCTTCAACCTTGACGACATCATCATTCCGCCTGAGAAGGAGAAGATTGTCAGTAAGGGTCAGGAGGAAGTACGTCAGATTACTGAAACCTACAACATGGGTTTCATCACCGACAAGGAGCGTTACAATCAGGTTATCGATGCGTGGACACACGTCAACAACGACTTGGGTAATGTCTTGATGAAGGAGATGACTGAGGCTGACCAGGGATTCAATGCAGTATTCATGATGCTCGACTCTGGTGCTCGTGGTTCTAAGGACCAGATCAAACAGCTCTCTGGTATGCGTGGTCTGATGGCAAAGCCTCAGAAGGCTGGTGCTGAAGGTGCACAGATTATTGAGAACCCGATTCTCTCCAACTTCAAGGAGGGTATGTCCGTGCTGGAGTACTTTATTTCTTCTCACGGTGCTCGTAAGGGTCTTGCCGATACCGCCATGAAGACTGCCGATGCCGGTTATCTGACTCGTCGTCTGGTTGATGTCAGCCACGATGTGATTATCACGGAAGAAGACTGTGGTACGCTGCGTGGTCTGGTATGCACCGCTTTGAAGAATGGCGACGAAACCATTTCTACCTTGTATGAGCGCATCCTCGGTCGTGTATCCGTACATGATATCATCCATCCGACCACAGGTGACCTGATTTGTGCTGCAGGTGAGGAGATTACCGAAGACAAAGCACAGCAGATTGAAGACTCTCCAATTGAGAGTGTGGAGATTCGTTCCGTACTCACCTGTGAGAGCAAGCATGGTGTATGTATGAAGTGTTATGGTCGTAACCTCGCTACCGCACGTATGGTACAGCTCGGTGAGGCTGTCGGCGTCATCGCTGCACAGGCTATTGGTGAGCCAGGTACTCAGTTGACACTGCGTACGTTCCACGCCGGTGGTGTGGCTGGTAATGCAGCCGCTAATGCCAGCATTGTTGCTAAGAACACTTCTAAGATTGAGTTCGACGAGTTGCGTACGGTTCCGTTCGTTGAGCGTCAGCCCGATGATTCAGAACTCAATTGCGAAATGGTTGTCAGCCGTCTGGCCGAAGTTCGCTTCATCGATCCGAACACCAATATCGTACTCTCTACGATGAACGTTCCTTATGGTAGCTCGCTCTACTTCAAGAACGGTGACGTTGTGAAGAAGGGTGACCTTATTGCCAAGTGGGACCCGTTCAATGCTGTAATTGTCAGCGAGTTTGCCGGTGTATTGAAGTTCCGTGATGTCATCGAAGGTTCTACCTATAAGGCTGAGACCGATGAGACAACCGGTTTGACGGAAAAGATTATCACTGATTCTCGTGACCACACGTTGGTTCCTACCTGTGATATCATTGATAAGAATGGTCAGGTTATCGGTACCTATATCTTCCCTGTAAACGGACACGTTGTTGTAGAAGATGGTCAGACCATCACTACAGGTACAACCCTTGTGAAGATTCCGCGTGCTATGGGTGGTGCTGGTGACATCACCGGTGGTCTGCCGCGTGTTACCGAGCTGTTTGAGGCTCGTAACCCAAGTAATCCTGCTGTCGTATCTGAAATCGATGGTGAGGTTACAATGGGTCGTGTAAAACGTGGTAACCGTGAGATTATCGTCACCTCCAAGACTGGTGAGCAGCGCAAGTATCTGGTATCTCTGTCAAAGCAGATTCTGGTACAGGAGCACGATGCTGTTCGTGCAGGCACACCGCTGTCTGATGGTGTTATCACTCCTGCCGACATCCTTGCGATCAAGGGTCCGACGGCTGTTCAGGAGTACATCGTCAACGAGGTACAGGACGTTTATCGTCTGCAGGGTGTGAAGATCAACGACAAGCACTTCGAGATTATCGTTCGTCAGATGATGCGTAAGGTATCTATCAACGATCCGGGTGATACCACGTTCCTGGAGCAGGAGATTGTCGACAAGCTTGACTTCGCTGCCGAAAACGACCGCATCTGGGGTAAGAAGTATGTCATCAACCCAGGTGACAGCGAGAATGTCCGCGAGGGTATGATTATCTCTGCCCGCAAGCTGCGTGACGAGAACTCCAGTCTGAAGCGCCGTGACCTGAAGCTCATTCAGGTTCGTGACACCGTTCCTGCTACTTCTACGCAGATTCTGCAGGGTATCACCCGTGCCGCATTGCAGACGAAGAGCTTCATGTCAGCCGCTTCCTTCCAGGAGACGACGAAGGTGCTCAACGAGGCAGCTATCCGCGGTAAGGTCGATTACCTTGAGGGTATGAAGGAGAACGTAATTTGCGGTCACCTCATCCCAGCTGGTACAGGCCTCCGTCAGTGGGACAAGCTCGTTGTCGGTTCTAAGGAAGAATACGAGCGTATGCAGGCGAACAAGAAGAACGTTCTTGATTTCGCGGAGGAAAACGCTGAGGTATTAGACTAAATCATTCAGATTCTATAAGCAAAGCGGGGGAGTGCCAATCGGCATTCCCCCGCTTATTTTATTCTAACGTTATCGTTTTGGTTAGGTTTCATACTTTTAGAAAATCCCTTTTGGGGATGTTTACATAAGATTTTGTAAGAGCTATGCTCTTGCTTGCCAAAAGCTATGCTTTTGCTTGGTAAAAGGTGGCCTTTTGCATTGCAAAACCTATGCTTTTGTTTTCGCTTTTTCTCGAAAAACACTACACCACTACACCATAATCCCCGGAATCGCCTTTATATAGGACATTCTGCTATGGTGTAGTGTACTCGAAGACTACACCAAACACTACACCAAATATTCCACCACCAAAGACAATGCGAAATGCGAATTATTTTCATTTTTTTGTCTATTTTAGTCCACGAATCTGAAAAGAATTCGTAATTTTGCAAAGAAAATGAATGCTAACAACGTTAACTATATATATAATAAGGTATAAGAATATGAACGAGAACGAAAAGAACAAGCAGGGACAACTGCAGATAGACCTGCCACAGGATGTGGCAAAGGGTGTGTATTCGAACTTTGCGATTATCTCGCACTCCAGCTCGGAGTTTGTAATTGACTTTGCCACCTTGCTGCCCGGCATTCCGAAGGCAAGTGTGGCAGCACGTGTACTGGTGGCACCGGAACATACGAAGCGTCTGTTGGCTGCTTTGCAGGAGAATATCATGCGCTACGAGAAGGAGTATGGTAAGATAGAGCTGAAGAACCAGCCGCCACGTACTGCAATGCCGTTTGGCCCGCAGGGGGATGCGTGAAAATTGATAATTGAGAACCAACGGTCACTGACCGCAGGGAAGAAAATGTGAATTGTCCGAGTCATAATATATGTCTCGGATAGTTATTTTTTGTTAAAAATACATTTTCATTGTTTTTTGTGCCCTATTTAATTAGGTGTTTTTGGGAATTATTTGTACCTTTGCAGCCCGAAATGCCCTATTGTGCCCGTACGGTAAGCGTATTGTGGCACTGGTGGGTGTAACTATTTGAATATCAATAAAATAAATATATAAAATTTTAAAAAGTAAAATTATGCCTACTATTTCACAGTTAGTAAGAAAAGGCAGAAAGGACTTGGCAGACAAGAGCAAGTCACCCGCTTTGGACGCATGTCCACAGCGTCGTGGTGTTTGCGTTCGTGTCTATACCACAACTCCTAAGAAGCCTAATTCGGCAATGCGTAAGGTTGCCCGTGTTCGTTTGACAAACCAGAAGGAAGTGAACTCCTATATCCCAGGAGAAGGCCACAACCTTCAGGAGCACAGTATCGTACTGGTACGTGGCGGTCGTGTAAAGGACCTGCCAGGTGTACGTTATCACATCGTTCGTGGTACATTGGATACCGCAGGTGTTGCTAACCGTACCCAGCGTCGTTCTAAGTACGGTGCTAAGCGTCCAAAGGCTAAGAAGTAATTTTGTGTGATCGGGGTGCTCCGAATGCTTATTCAGGGCACTCCGCATCATCAAAATCGCTGCAGGCTCACAGCCGGAGATGGCAGGAAGCCTGCGAAGAAAAAAAGAATTAACCGTTTTGCTGGAGAATTGTTAGAAACAGGTTGAGTAAACGTCCGGGAGCGGATGTTGAAGACAGAGAAGACGACAGCCTCCGCAGACAAAAAGTAAAAAAAATAAAATGAGAAAAGCAAAACCCAAGAAGCGTCTGGTATTGCCAGACCCAAAATTCAACGACAAGAAAGTGTCGAAGTTTGTAAATCACCTGATGTATGACGGCAAGAAGAACCTCTCTTATGAGATTTTCTACACTGCTCTCGACGTAGTTGGTGAGAAGATGAAAAACGAAGAGAAGTCTGCTCTTGAGATTTGGAAGCAGGCCCTCGACAACATCACTCCGCAGGTGGAAGTAAAGAGCCGTCGTATTGGTGGTGCTACTTTCCAGGTTCCAACAGAAATTCGTCCCGACCGTAAGGAGAGCGTATCAATGAAGAATATGATCGCTTTCGCACGTAAGCGTGGTGGTAAGGGTATGGCTGAGAAACTCGCTGCAGAGATTATGGATGCTTATAACAACCAGGGTGGTGCCTTCAAACGTAAGGAGGATATGCACCGTATGGCTGAGGCTAACCGCGCATTTGCACACTTCCGCTTCTAAGAAAAAGGTAAAAAGGTAAAAGGGTAAACAATTAAAAAAAGGAAAACCATGGCAAATCGCGATTTACATTTGACCCGTAACATCGGTATCATGGCTCACATTGATGCCGGTAAGACAACAACGTCAGAGCGTATTCTTTTCTATACAGGTAAGACGCACAAGATTGGTGAGGTACACGATGGTGCTGCAACAATGGACTGGATGGCCCAGGAGCAGGAGCGTGGTATCACTATCACCTCAGCTGCAACAACCTGTAACTGGAACTACGATAACAAGACTTTCAAGATCAACTTGATTGACACTCCAGGACACGTGGACTTCACCGCTGAGGTGGAGCGTTCACTGCGTGTGCTCGACGGAGCCGTTGCTACTTATTCTGCTGCCGACGGTGTACAGCCACAGTCTGAGACAGTATGGCGCCAGGCTGACAAGTACAACGTTCCCCGTATCGGTTACGTAAACAAGATGGACCGTTCTGGTGCAGACTTCTATGAGACTGTACAGCAGATGAAGGACATCCTCGGTGCCAACCCCTGTCCCGTACAGATTCCTATCGGTGCAGAGGAGAACTTCAAGGGTGTTGTTGACCTGATCAAGATGAAGGCTATCCTGTGGCACGATGAGACGATGGGTGCTGAATATGACGTTGAGGATATTCCCGCCGACCTCGTTGACGAGGCTAACGAATGGCGTGAGAAGATGCTGGAGAATGCAGCTAACTTCGACGACGAGCTGATGGAGATGTACCTCGAAGGTGAGGACATTCCTGAGGAGAAAATCATCTCTGCTATCCGTAAGGGATGTATCTCTATGGAGTTGACTCCGATGCTGCTTGGTTCTTCTTATAAGAACAAGGGTGTGCAGCCGCTGCTCGACTATGTATGTGCATTCCTGCCTTCACCGCTCGACGTAGAGGCAATCCCAGGTACCAATCCTAATACAGAGGAAGAGGAAACCCGTAAGCCGTCAGAGAGCGAGCCGACATCAGCTTTGGCATTCAAGATTGCCACAGACCCGTATATGGGCCGTCTGGTATTCTTCCGCGTTTATTCTGGTAAAGTACAGGCTGGTTCATACGTATATAACTCACGTTCCGGTAAGAAGGAGCGCATCAGCCGTCTGTTCCAGATGAACTCCAACAAGGAGATTCCAATGGAGTCTATCGACGCTGGTGATATCGGTGCAGGCGTAGGTTTCAAGGATATCCGTACTGGTGACACCCTCTGTGATGAGAATGCACCAATCGTTCTGGAGTCTATGACCTTCCCCGATACCGTGATCTCTATCGCTGTTGAGCCGAAGAGCCAGGCTGACGTTGCCAAGCTCGACAACGGTCTTGCTAAGTTGGCTGAGGAAGACCCGACGTTCACCGTTCGTACCGACGAGCAGAGTGGTCAGACCATTATCTCTGGTATGGGTGAGCTTCACTTGGATATCATCATCGACCGTCTGAAGCGTGAGTTCAAGGTTGAATGTAACCAGGGTAAGCCACAGGTGAACTACAAGGAGGCTATCACGCAGCCTGTAGAGCTTCGCGAGGTTTACAAGAAGCAGTCTGGTGGTCGTGGTAAGTTCGCAGACATCATCTGCACCGTTGGTCCAAAGGACGAAGACTACAAGGAAGGAGACCTGCAGTTCATCAATGAAGTCAAGGGCGGTAACATTCCTAAGGAGTTCATCCCATCTGTACAGAAGGGCTTCGAGGACTCTCTGAAGAATGGTGTGCTCGGCGGCTTCCCGATGACTGGTTTGAAGGTTACCCTGACCGATGGTTCTTTCCACCCCGTTGACTCCGACCAGTTGTCATTCGAGCTTGCTGCTCACAACGCCTTCAAGAACGCATGTCCGAAGGCTAAACCTGTACTCATGGAGCCTATCATGAAGGTAGAAGTTGTAACTCCGGAGGAGAACATGGGTGACGTCATCGGTGACTTGAACAAGCGTCGCGGTCAGGTAGAAGGTATGGATGAGGCTCGTAGCGGTGCCCGCATCGTGAAGGCTATGGTTCCGCTGGCAGAGATGTTCGGTTATGTAACCGCTCTGCGTACCATCACCTCTGGTCGTGCTACCAGTTCAATGGAATACGATCACCATGCACCGGTATCAAGCACCATCGCTAAGGCTGTGCTTGAGGAGTGCAAGGGACGTGTGGACTTGGTATAATTGACAATTTCACTATTTGACAATTTGACTTTTGCAGTTGAGTTGTCGGATAGTGATTCAAATAACGCAGTTGAGCAAATGACTCTTTAGCTGCGTAAAATAGTAAAATAGTAAAATAGTTAAATTGTAAAATTAGATTTATGAGTCAGAAAATTCGTATCAAGCTGAAGTCATACGACCACAAATTGGTTGACAAGTCAGCAGAGAAAATCGTGAAGGCAGTAAAGGCTACAGGTGCTATCGTTAGCGGTCCTATCCCCCTGCCGACACACAAGCGTATCTTTACAGTAAACCGTTCTACCTTCGTTAACAAGAAGGCACGTGAGCAGTTCCAGCTCTCAGACTTCAAGCGTCTGATTGACATCTACAGCTCTACCGCCAAGACTGTTGACGCACTGATGAAGCTCGAACTCCCCAGTGGTGTAGAGGTTGAAATCAAGGTGTAATCGTTTGAAATCTTATAATGACGAAGGCAAGCCTAAACAGGCTTGCCCTCTTTTTTTTATTCATAGGAGGTCCTAGGAATTCCTAGGCTGTCCTATAACTCTTCTAAGAAAAACAACATTTTTTCTTTTAAATATTTGGCAGATTGCAAGAAAGGAATTATTTTTGCAAATAATTTATTACCTTATATATAAAAACCTATTAATCAACTATCTTATGGGAAAAGTCAAACAATCTATTACAGCGAGAGAAGCCTCATTTGATCGTAAACGCCATATCTTCGGTGCCATCATGGGACCAATTTGTGCCATTCTGGTATATTTTGCGCCGATTCCAGGACTGATGGATAATCCGGCTGCACACAAGCTGTTGGCAATCGTGACGTTAGTAGCATTCTGGTGGATATGTGAGCCAGTACCCATTCCTGTTACCTCGCTGATAGGTCCGACGCTCTGCGTCATCTTAGGTGTTGTTTCGGCGAAAGATGCCTATTCTGCTTTTGCCAGTCCGATGATTTTCTTGTTCATGGGTGGATTCCTGATTGCAAAAGCCATGATGGTAAATGGTCTGGACAAGCGCATTGCTTACGGTATCATGTCGATGAAATGGGTGGGTGACTCGCCACGTCGTATCTTTTTGGCTATCGGTTTGGCATGTATGCTTTGTTCGGGCTGGATCAGCAATACGGCAACTGCTGCGATGATGTTCCCCATTGCCATCGGCTTGCTGGAGGCTATACGTGAGATGCTGGCGGCTAATGGTAAGGAGATAGATTTGAAGAAGTATAAATATGCGACCGGTCTGATGTTGATGACCGCATACGCTTGTTCCATCGGTGGTGTGCTGACGCCTATCGGAACGCCTCCTAATATTATTATGATAGGTTTCATTCGTGAGTTGGCACCCGATGCACCGCAGATTACCTTCTTCAACTGGATGATCTGGGGCTTCGCAGCGATGGTGCTGTACTTCATCGTGACCTATTTCGTGCTGCAGAAGATGTTCCCAGCTGATGTGAAGCATATTGAAGGTGCACAGGAGTTTATTCAGGAGCGCGTGAAGGGTTTGGGTAAGTGGACCCGTGCGCAGAAGAATACGCTGATTGCTTTCATCGTAGCTGTCACGCTGTGGGTACTTCCAGGCATTCTCAGTGCCATTCAGAATATTGCACCCGATCTGATTAGTCCGGAAGCGGTGAAGACCTACAACAAATACTGTCCGGAAGCTGTAGCAGCAATGGTTGGTGCTTTGTTGATGTTCCTGATGCCCGTCAACGCAAAGAAAGGTGTGATGACCCTGAATTGGAAAGAAGGTGTGGAAGGAATCGAGTGGGGCACCCTGTTGCTCTTCGGCGGTGGACTGGCTATTGGTGGAATGGTATTCTCTACAGGCCTGTCGGATTGGATTGGTGAGTCGCTAACAAGTATGATGGGCGGAAGTCCGTCAGAGGTGGTATTCCTGGTGGTATTCGCAGTATCCTCACTACTCCTCTCGGAGCTTACCTCCAACACGGCTGTGGCCAACCTCATGGGACCCATCGCCATCGCTACGGCAGCCTCGCTGGACTTCAGTCCTGTTCCCGTCTGCGTCATCATGGCACTCTGTACATCGTTGGCATTCATGTTGCCAGTATCGACACCGCCGAATGCGATTGTCTATGCTTCTGGTTACATTCCCATCACCAAGATGATCAAAGCCGGCGTTATCCTCGATATCATTGGTGTATTCCTCATCACCTTGCCGCTTGTCCTGTATCTTGTTAAACTGATTATGGGATGTTAATGAAAAAAGAATAATACAAATCATAAAAAAACTTAAAAATACGGATGAGACACGCAGCAGATGTTGTGTGTCTCACCTTATTTATATACCTTTGCACCCGCTAAAGTGCGTATTGCGCTGGCTTGAAAGCTATCAATACACTGAAAAAGAGTAACTTAGCCTTCAGTTTAGAAGTAGTGAAAGTCTCTTTTCGAGTGTTTTTGTGGCTTCAAAAAAGCAAGATGACACTTGAAAAGAAACAAAAATAAATTCACATTATTATTTAAATTTTAAACTGAAATGCCAGGATTATTAGGAAAGAAAATCGGAATGACATCCGTTTTCAGTGCCGACGGTAAGAATGTACCGTGCACTGTTATCGAAGCTGGTCCTTGCGTTGTGACACAGGTCAAAAACATTGAGAAGGATGGCTACAAAGCTGTTCAGCTCGGTTTTGGCGAGGCAAAAGAAAAGAACACGACAAAACCTATGATGGGTGTGTTCAAGAAAGCTGGCACAACGCCGAAGCGCCACTTGGCCGAGTTCAAGTTTGACGAGGAATACAACCTCGGAGACACCATCACTGTTGACATCTTTGCAGATGCAGACTTCGTTGACGTTGTCGGCACCTCTAAAGGTAAGGGTTTCCAGGGCGTTATGAAGCGTCACGGATTCGGTGGTGTAGGTCAGGCTACTCATGGTCAGGATGACCGTGCTCGTAAGCCGGGATCTATTGGTGCTTGTTCTTACCCAGCCAAAGTGTTCAAAGGAATGCGCATGGGTGGCCAGATGGGAGGCGACAGAGTGACAACTCAGAACCTCAGAGTGTTAAAGGTAATTCCAGAGCACAATCTTCTTCTCGTGAAGGGTAGTGTGGCTGGTTGTAATGGTTCAACCGTAATAATTAACAAGTAATGGATATTAACGTATTAGATATCAAAGGTCAGGAGACCGGAAGAAAGGTTACGTTAAACGAATCGATCTTCGGAATTGAGCCTAACGATCACGTACTTTACCTGGACGTAAAGCAGTACCTCGCCAATCAGCGTCAGGGAACCGCAAAGGCAAAGGAGAGAAGTGAACATGCTGGTTCTACACGTAAGTTAGGTCGTCAGAAAGGTGGTGGCGGTGCTCGTCACGGTGATATCAACTCACCATTGCTCAAAGGTGGTGGCCGCGTGTTCGGTCCGAAACCACGTGACTATGGATTCAAACTGAATAAAAAGGTAAAAGTACTTGCTCGTAAGTCTGCATTGTCCTATAAGGTACAGGAGAACGCACTTGTTGTTGTTGAAGACTTCACGATGGAAGCACCAAAGACTAAAGATTTTGTAAATATTGCTAAAAATCTTAAAGTCGATGGTAAGAAGGTTCTCTTGCTTTTGCCAGAAGTAAATAAAAATGTATATTTGTCGGCTCGTAACCTCCAGAAGGCAGAAGTTATGACAGCATCGGCACTCAATTCCTACAAAGTATTGAATGCAGATGTACTTGTTGTGACTGAAAACTCCCTGAAGGCTATTGATGCTGTCTTAAACAAGTAAAAAGGAGACATAAGATATGGCATTTATCATTAAACCATTGGTCACCGAGAAGATGACCAAGATTACAGACCAGTCTTCTGAGGACAGAACCTATAAGGTAAAGAGCAAGAAGGGCGAGGAGCGTACCAAGAAGGCAACTCCGAAGTACGGTTTCATCGTAAAGCCTGAGGCAAACAAGCTCGAAATTAAGAAAGAGGTAGAAGAGCTGTACAATGTGACAGTGATTGGTGTGAACACTATTCGTTATGCTGGCAAACGTCAGAGTCGCTGGACCCGCGCTGGTCTGGTGAAAGGTCATAAGAATGCGTTCAAGAAGGCTATCGTTACCTTGAAAGAGGGCGATACAATTGATATTTATAGCAATATTTAATATAAAATGGCAGTACGTAAATTAAAACCGGTAACTCCGGGACAAAGACACAAGGTTATTGGCACGTTCGAGGATATTACTGCATCCGTGCCAGAGAAGTCTCTCGTTTACGGTAAACGCTCTACTGGTGGTCGTAATAACACCGGTAAGATGACCGTTCGCTACATGGGTGGCGGCCACAAGAGAAAGTATCGTCTTATCGACTTCAAACGTGAGAAAGATGGTGTTCCAGCTGTAGTAAAGACAATTGAGTATGATCCGAACCGTTCGGCTCGCATCGCTCTGTTGTACTACGCTGATGGTGAAAAACGTTACATTATTGCTCCTAACGGACTGCAGGTAGGTGCAACACTGATGTCTGGTGCAGAGGCTGCACCTGAGGTAGGTAATGCACTTCCTTTGGCTAACATTCCTGTCGGTACTGTAATTCACAACATTGAATTGCGTCCAGGTCAGGGTGCGTTGCTCGTTCGTTCGGCTGGTAATTTTGCTCAGTTGACTTCTCGTGAGGGCAGTTATTGTGTGATTAAGCTCCCTTCAGGTGAGACACGTAAAGTGTTGAGCGCTTGTAAAGCTACTGTAGGTAGTGTTGGTAACTCTGACCATGGGTCGTCGCCCACACAACCGTGGTGTTGTTATGAACCCGCATGATCACCCGATGGGTGGTGGTGAAGGACGTCAGTCTGGAGGTCACCCACGTTCACGCAAGGGCTTGTACGCTAAGGGTCTTAAGACTCGTGCACCTAAGAAGCTTTCAAACAAGTATATCATTGAAAGAGCTAACAAGAAGTAATCAAGTTAATTAGAGTAAATTATGAGTCGTTCATTAAAAAAAGGTCCATATATCAACGTATCACTCGAGAAAAAGATTCTCGCAATGAATGAGAGTGGTAAGAAGACTGTCGTGAAGACGTGGGCCAGAGCATCAATGATTTCCCCTGATTTCGTGGGACACACTGTTGCAGTTCATAACGGTAATAAATTTATCCCTGTTTACATTACTGAAAACATGGTAGGACACAAGCTCGGTGAGTTCTCTCCTACACGTCGTTTCGGCGGCCATGCAGGTAACCGTAAGTAATCCCAGGGGAAATTAAAAATTTAGAATTAAGAATTAAGAATTTACAATGGGAGCAAGAAAAAGAATAGCGGCTGAAAAAAGAAAAGAAGCCCTGAAAAACTTATACTTTGCCAAGCTGAATGGCTGTCCCTCTTCACCACGCAAGATGCGCTATGTCGTTGATATGATTCGTGGTATGGAGGTGAACCGTGCCCTCGGCGTCCTGAGATTCTCAAAGAAGGCTGCTGCAGCTAACGTTGAGAAACTTCTGCGCTCAGCTATCGCAAACTGGGAGACCAAAAATGACCGCAAGGCTGAAGAGGGCGAACTCTTCATCTCTAAGGTTTTTGTTGACGAAGGCGTTACGATGAAGCGTATGCGTCCGGCACCACAAGGCCGCGGTTATAGAATCCGTAAGCGTTCTAACCACGTTACGCTTTTCGTTGATACGAAGGCTGACGTTAATAATGATGAAAAATAAGAATAGAAGATGGGACAGAAAGTTAATCCAATAAGCAACCGTCTGGGTATCATCCGCGGTTGGGACTCCAACTGGTTTGGTGGCAAGGACTTCGGTGATAACATCGTCGAAGACCGTAAAATCCGCAAGTACCTCAACGAGCGTCTGGCTAAGGCCAGTGTTTCCCGCATCGTTATCGAGCGTACACTGAAGCTGGTTACCATCACTATTTGCACTGCCCGTCCGGGTATCGTCATTGGTAAAGGTGGTCAGGATGTTGACAAACTGAAGGAAGAGTTGAAGAAACTCTATAACAAGGAGATTCAGATTAATATCTTCGAAGTAAAGAAACCGGAACTCGATGCTACAATCGTAGGTAATAACCTCGCTCGCCAGATAGAGGGTAAGATTGCTTACCGCCGTGCTATCAAGATGGCTATTGCCAACACAATGCGTGCCGGTGCCGAAGGTGTTAAAATTCAAATCTGTGGTCGTCTGAACGGTGCTGAAATGGCACGTAAGGAAATGTATAAGGAGGGTCGTACACCACTGCATACATTCCGTGCAGACATCGATTACTGCCAGACTGAGGCACTGACCAAGGTTGGTCTGCTGGGTATCAAGGTTTGGATTTGCCGTGGTGAAGTCTATGGCAAGCGCGACCTCGCTCCAAACTTCGCTCAGGAGAAGTCTTCCGGTCGTCCTGGAAATGCCCGTCCTGGAAGAGGTGGTCGTAAGAGAAACAATAACCGTTAAAATCAGAAGCTATCATGTTACAGCCAAAAAGAGTAAAATATAGAAGACCTCAAGACGGACGTGGCAATAAAGGCAACGCCCACAGAGGTACACAGTTGGCTTTCGGTTCATTCGGCATCAAGACCCTTGAGGCAAAATGGATTGACAGCCGTCAGATTGAGGCCGCTCGTGTAGCAGTAAACCGCCGCATGAACCGTGAAGGTCAGGTCTGGATTCGTATCTTCCCGGATAAACCCATCACCCGCAAACCGGCAGACGTCCGTATGGGTAAGGGTAAGGGAGATCCCGCAGGATGGGTGGCACCGGTTACTCCGGGACGCATCCTCTTTGAAGTAGAAGGTGTAAGCTTTGACGTTGCTAAGGAGGCTCTTCGTCTCGCTGCTCAGAAGCTACCTGTAAAGACAAAGTTTGTTGTTAGACGTGATTACGATAAAAACGCTTAAGCTATGAAGATGAATGAAGTAAAAGAACTCGATACCAGGGAATTGGTTGAGAAGATTGAGAACGCTGAGACAGCTCTTCAGCAGATGAAGCTGAACCATCAGGTTGCTCCGCTTGAGAATCCATCACAGATTAAGATTGCTCGTCGTGATATTGCTCGTATGAAGACAGAACTTCGTCAGAGAGAACTTAATAAATAACAATGGTCCAGATGGAAACAAGAAATTTAAGAAAAGTAAGACAGGGTGTCGTTATCAGCAACAAAATGGATAAAACCATTGTTATTGCGGCTAAGTTCAAGGAGAAGCACCCGATTTATGGTAAGTTTGTCCAGAAGACAAAGAAGTACCACGCTCATGATGAGAAGAATGAGGCTAATGTAGGTGATATTGTCCTCATTATGGAAACTCGTCCTCTCTCTAAGACAAAGAGATGGAGATTAGTAAACATTGTAGAAAAAGCTAAGTAATTATGATACAAGCAGAATCAAGACTTACAGTATGCGATAACAGCGGTGCACGCGAGGCTCTTTGCATCCGTGTGCTCGGTGGAACCAAGCGCCGTTACGCAAGTGTCGGTGACGTGATTGTCGTTGCAGTCAAGAACGTCATCCCGTCAAGTGAATTGAAAAAGGGTGCAGTATCAAAGGCTTTGATTGTACGTACCAAGAAGGAAATTCGTCGTGCTGACGGTTCATATATCCGTTTCGACGATAACGCTTGTGTATTGCTGAACAATGCTGGTGAGCTTCGCGGCAGCCGTATCTTCGGGCCGGTAGCTCGTGAGCTTCGTGCAGTAAACATGAAGGTCGTTTCTTTGGCACCTGAGGTTCTTTAATTTATAATTAGGAAAAGTAATGAGTAAGTTACATATTAAGAAAGGTGACATGGTACTTGTGATTGCCGGCAAAGACAATTACAAGATTACCGGCAAGACTCCTCACAAGGTGCTCAAAGTCCTTGTTGACGAGCAGCGTGCGATCGTAGAAGGCGTAAATATCGTCTCTAAGAGCGCAAAGCCTTCAGCTAAGAATCCTCAGGGAGGTATCATCAAGCAGGAGGCTCCAATTCATATCTCAAATTTGATGTTGGTAGACCCGAAGAGCGGTGAGCCTACACGTGTTTCTATCAAGCACGAGGGTAAGAACGTAATCCGCATCGCAAAAAAATCAGGAGAGGAGATTAAGTAATGGATACAGCACAGTTAAAGAAACAGTACAAAGAGACCATTGCTCCGGCTTTGCAGAAGAAGTTCAATTACTCTTCAGCGATGCAGGTGCCCGTCTTGAAGAAGATTGTCGTAAACCAGGGTCTCGGTGACGCAACACAGGATAAGAAGTTGATTGATGTAGCAATCAACGAAATTTCTGCCATCACAGGCCAGAAAGCTGTTGCAACCTATTCAAAGAAGGATATCGCTAACTTCAAACTTCGTAAGAAGATGCCTATCGGTGTGATGGTTACACTGCGTCGTGAGCGTATGTATGAGTTCCTGGAGAAACTCGTTCGCATCGCTCTGCCACGTATCCGTGACTTCAAAGGTATTGAGAGCAAGTTCGACGGTCGCGGTAACTATACACTGGGTATCCAGGAGCAGATTATCTTCCCTGAGATCAACATTGACAACATCGAGAAGATTCAGGGTATGAACATTACCTTTGTAACATCTGCCAAGACAGACGAGGAGGGTTTTGCTCTGCTGAAGGAATTCGGTCTTCCATTCAAGAACGCTAAAAACGATTAAGAGATATGGCAAAAGAATCAATGAAAGCCCGCGAGGTAAAGCGCGCTAAGCTTGTTGCCCGTTACGCTGAAAAGCGTGCAGCACTGAAGAAGGTTATTGCTACTGCTGAGGATCCCGCTGAGGCTTACGAGGCAGCTCGTAAGTTGCAGGCTATCCCCAAGAATGCAAATCCCATCCGTCTGCACAACCGTTGCAAGATTACTGGTCGTCCTAAAGGATACATTCGCCAATTCGGTCTTTCACGTATCCAGTTCCGTGAGATGGCTTCTGCAGGTTTGATTCCGGGCGTAAAGAAGGCAAGTTGGTAATAACACATTTTTTAATATTGTCGGGGGAGTCCCGATTAATTAAACATTTATATTTATGACAGATCCAATAGCAGATTATCTGACAAGACTCAGAAACGCAATCATGGCTCATCACCGTGTTGTTGAGGTTCCTGCGTCTAACTTGAAGAAGGAAATCACGAAGATCCTCTTCGAGAAGGGTTACATCCTGAACTACAAGTTCATCGAGGATGGTCCTCAGGGTACTATTAAGGTTGCCTTGAAGTATGACCCTGCTACAAAGCAAAATGCAATCAAGTGTTTGAAGCGCGTGTCCACACCGGGACTTCGTCAGTACACCGGTTACAAGGACATGCCGAGAGTAATTAACGGACTGGGTATCGCTATCTTATCCACGTCTAAAGGTGTCATGACGAACAAAGAGGCTGCCGAGCTAAAGATTGGCGGTGAGGTTCTTTGCTACGTTTACTAATTGGAGGATTTGATATGTCAAGAATAGGAAAATTACCAATTCAGATTCCTGCAGGCGTAACAATCAGCCAAAAGGATAACGTCGTTACCGTAAAAGGTCCGAAGGGTGAACTTTCTCAGTACGTTGATCCATCTATCAAGATGAACGTAGAAGATACCCAGATTATTTTCGAAATTGATGAGAATAGTCCTGTCAACTATAAGCAGAAGCAGGCTTTCCACGGCTTGTATCGTTCGCTGGTCAACAACATGGTTGTTGGTGTAAGCCAGGGTTACTCTAAGACTATGGAACTTGTAGGTGTTGGTTACCGTGTATCTAATCAGGGCAACTTGGTAGAATTTGCACTCGGTTATACACACCCGATTTTCATTCAACTTCCGCCTGAGGTAAAGGTCGAGACCAAGAGTGAAAGAAACCAGAACCCTATCATAACTATAGAGTCTTGTGACAAGCAGTTGCTCGGACTCATTTGTGCAAAAATCCGTTCTTTCCGTATGCCTGAACCATATAAGGGTAAGGGTATCCTGTTCAAGGGCGAAGTTATCCGCAGAAAGTCTGGTAAGACCGCTGCAGCTAAGTAACTTTAATAATTTACGATTATGACTACAAAGAAAGAACAAAGAAGACTTAAGATAAAGTTCCGCATTCGTAAGAGCGTGAACGGTACTGCAGAGCGTCCTCGTTTGAGCGTTTTCCGCAGCAATAAGCAGATTTATGCACAAGTAATTAATGATTTGACTGGAACAACACTTGCAGCAGCTTCTTCTGTCGGTCTGGAAAAGATGGCTAAGATTGAGCAGGCTCAGAAAGTGGGTGCGCTCGTAGCAGAGAAGGCTAAGGCCGCAGGTGTAGAGGCTGTCGTATTCGATCGTAATGGTTATCTATATCACGGTCGTGTAAAGGCTCTTGCTGATGCAGCTCGTGAAGGTGGACTTAAATTTTAAACGATTATGGCAATGAATAGAGTAAAAGTAAATAGTGACGTAGAACTGAAAGACCGTCTGGTTGCTATCAACCGTGTTACTAAGGTAACGAAAGGTGGTCGCACTTTCACATTCGCTGCTATCGTCGTTGTAGGTGACGGTAAAGGCGTTATCGGTTGGGGGCTCGGAAAAGCTGGTGAAGTTACCGCTGCTATCCAGAAGGGTACAGAGGCGGCCAAGAAGAACCTTGTAAAGGTTCCCGTACTGAAAGGTACAATCCCTCATGAGGTAGAGACACGCTTCGGTGGTGCTCACGTTCTTCTGAAACCGGCTGCTGCCGGTACTGGTTTGAAGGCCGGTGGTGCTATGCGTGCCGTATTGGAGAGTGTTGGTATCACAGACCTGATTGCAAAGTCAAAGGGTTCTTCCAACCCTCACAACCTTGTTAAGGCTACGATTTCAGCATTGTGTGAGCTTCGTGATGCTTATACTGTCGCAGGTGAGCGTGGCATCAGTATGGATAAAGTTTTTAACGGTTAATATCTAAGGAGAAAAAGCAATGGCAACAATTAAAGTAAAGCAGATTAAGAGCAAGATTGGTGCACCGATTGACCAGAAGCGCACGCTTGAGGCTATCGGTCTCCGCAAGATTTCTCAGGTTGTTGAAGTTGAGGACACTCCCAGCATGCGTGGTATGATCCGCAAGGTTCATCACTTGGTAACCGTAGTAGAATAACTTATACTAAAAAACAAGAATTATGAAATTAAATAGTTTGAAACCAGCTGCAGGCTCTACACACTCACGTCGTCGTATCGGTCGTGGTCCAGGTTCTGGACTCGGTGGTACATCTACTCGCGGTCACAAAGGTGCAAAGTCTCGTTCTGGTTATAAGAAGAAGATAGGTTTTGAGGGAGGCCAGATGCCTCTCCAGCGCCGTGTTCCGAAGGCCGGATTCAAGAATATCAACCACAAGGAATTCTATGCTGTTAATCTGGAAACTCTCCAGAAACTTGCCGAGGAGAAGAATCTTACGAAGATTGGTCTCGTTGAGTTGAAGGAAGCTGGTGTTTTCAGTGGCAAGAAACTGGTGAAGATTCTTGGTAAAGGCGAGTTGAAGGCAAAAATCGAAGTTGAAGCAAATGCGTTCTCTAAGACTGCTGAAGAGGCTATCAAGGCAGTTGGCGGTAGCGTAACAATCATCTAAGTAAATGAAAAAGTTTATAGAGACACTGAAGAACTGTTGGAAGATTGAGGATCTGCGTCAGCGAATCCTCATCACCCTTCTGTTTACGGCCATCTACCGTTTCGGATCGTTTGTGGTACTTCCCGGTATTAACCCCATTAAGTTGGAACAACTGCAGAAACAGACCGCAGGCGGTTTGATGTCGCTGCTCGACATGTTCTCCGGTGGTGCGTTTTCTCATGCGTCTATTTTCGCATTAGGAATTATGCCGTACATCTCTGCTTCAATTGTCATGCAGCTGCTTGCAGTCGCTGTACCTTATTTCCAAAAGATGCAGCGCGAAGGTGAGAGTGGTCGCAAGAAGATTAGCTGGTACACTCGTTGGCTTACTGTAGCTATTCTGTTGTTCCAGGCTCCTGCTTACTTGACGAACCTGAAAATGCAGTCTATGTCTGCACTGGCTATCGGTACAGATCATTGGACTCTCTTCATGTTCCCGGCAACAATTATTCTTGCAGCTGGTAGTATGTTCATCCTTTGGTTGGGTGAACGTATCACAGACAAAGGTATAGGAAACGGTATCTCCATCATTATTATGATCGGTATCATTGCTCGTCTGCCTCAGGCTTTCATTCAGGAGGTCAGCAGCCGTTTCACCGCTATCTCTGGTGGTGGTCTGGTGATGTTTATCGTAGAGATTATCATCCTGTATGCAGTAGTATGTGCAGCCATTCTCCTTACACAGGGAGTACGCAAGGTTCCTGTACAATATGCAAAGCGTGTGGTAGGCAACAAGCAGTATGGCGGTGCTCGTCAGTACATTCCTTTGAAGTTGTTCGCTGCTAACGTGATGCCAATCATCTTTGCTCAGGCATTGATGTTCATCCCATTGGCTGTCGTATCATATTCTTCGGAGAATGCGAGTCCAGTAGTACAGTCTCTGATGAACACAAAGAGTCTGCTCTACAACGTCATCTACGTCATTCTTGTGATTGCCTTTACGTACTTCTATACCGCTATCACGCTGAATCCCACACAGATGGCAGAGGATATGAAGCGTAACAATGGATTCATCCCTGGCGTAAAGCCAGGTAAGGACACCGCCAATTATATTGATACGGTGATGTCACGCCTGACCTTCCCCGGTTCCTTGTTCATCGCTTTCATCGCCATCATGCCGGCATTGGCTGGTCTGCTTAATGTGCAGGATTCATTCGGACAGTTCTTCGGAGGTACATCTCTCTTGATTCTCGTTGGTGTGGTGATTGATACACTGCAGCAGATTGAGTCTCATCTGATGATGCGTCACTACGATGGTCTCCTGAACTCCGGTCATACTCGTGGCGGCGGTGTCTCAGCATATTAATCTTTTGCTTGAGAAATGAAAATATTTCTGAAGACAGAAGACGAAATTGAACTCATGCGCCGTGCCAATCAGTTGGTGGCTCGTACATTGGCTGAAGTTGGCAGGCATATAAAACCGGGTGTAACAACCCTCCAATTGGATCAGATTGCCGAGGAATATATCCGCGACAATGGGGCAATCCCAACTTTCAAGGGATTCCCCAATCCTTACGGAGGACCCTTTCCGGGAAGTATATGTACATCGGTCAACGAGGTTGTTGTTCATGGTGTCCCTAATAATGAGACCGTCTTAAAGGAAGGCGATATTATCTCCGTAGATTGCGGAACACTACTTGACGGATTCAATGGCGACAGTTGCTACACGTTCTGTGTTGGCGAGGTCAGCGATGAAGTCAGGGAATTGCTGAAAGTCACCAAAGAATCCTTGTATTTAGGCATCGAACAAGCTGTGGCTGGCAATCATGTTGGGGATATTGGCAGTGCTGTTCAAGACCACTGCGAGCAACACGGATACGGTATTGTGCGTGAGCTTACTGGACACGGAATCGGCCGAAAGATGCATGAAGACCCGTATGTGCCCAATTATGGCCGACGAGGTAACGGTGTTATGCTGAAAGCAGGTATGTGTATCGCAATTGAACCGATGATTACGATGGGGAAACGCGAGATAGGCATGATGCCTGACCGCTGGACGATCTGCACTGTTGACCGGAAACCTGCTGCCCATTTTGAACACAGTATTGTGGTTCGTCGTGGCAAGGCCGAGATTTTATCTTCGTTTGAGGAAATAGAGAATTTTGAAAGAGTAAAATATTAGTTATGGCAAAACAATCCGCTATTGAGCAAGACGGCACCATTATTGAGAGCCTTTCCAACGCGATGTTTCGTGTAGAGCTTGAAAATGGTGTGCAAATCATCGCACACATCTCTGGAAAGATGAGAATGCATTATATCAAGATCCTGCCGGGTGACAAGGTAAAGGTAGAAATGAGTCCTTATGACCTAACCAAGGGCAGAATCGTTTTCAGATACAAATAAATTTTATCGATATGAAGACAAGAGCATCATTAAAGAAGCGTACACCGGATTGCAAAATCGTACGTCGTAAGGGGCGTCTGTTTGTTATTAACAAGAAGAATCCTAAGTACAAATTGCGTCAAGGTTAATGTTAAATAAGTGTAAAAAGGATGGAATGATGAGAATTATTCGTACCTTTGCATGTTTTTTTAGCGTTTTTCAATTTTTAAAGTTTTAAATTATCATTTAGTTAACAATGGCAATAAGAATTGTTGGAGTAGATTTGCCCCAGAATAAGCGTGGCGAAATCGCATTGACCTACATCTATGGTATTGGTCGAAGTAGTTCAGCAAAGATATTGGATAAGGCCGGCGTAAACCGTGATCTGAAGGTCAACGAGTGGACTGACGATCAGGCTGCCAAAATCCGTGAAATTATCGGCGCTGAGTTCAAAGTTGAAGGTGATCTCCGTAGTGAGATTCAGATGAACATCAAGCGACTGATGGATATTGGTTGCTATCGTGGAGTAAGACATCGTCATGGACTTCCTGTTCGCGGTCAGAGCACAAAGAACAATGCCCGTACACGAAAGGGTAAGAAGAAGACGGTTGCTAACAAGAAGAAGGCCACGAAGTAAAGTTTAACGGTATAATGTTTAAAGTTTAGAGTTATGGCAAAGAAATCAGCAACATCTAAGAAAAGAAATGTAAGAGTAGAGGCACTGGGACAGTTGCACGTACACAGCTCTTTCAATAATATCATTGTATCTTTGGCAAACAACGAGGGTCAGGTTATCTCTTGGTCATCAGCAGGTAAGATGGGCTTCCGTGGTTCCAAAAAGAACACTCCGTACGCAGCTCAGATGGCAGCAGAGGATTGCGCAAAGGTAGCTTACGATTTAGGTCTTCGTAAGGTAAAAGCATACGTAAAAGGTCCGGGTAACGGTCGTGAGAGTGCAATTCGTGCCGTACACGGTGCAGGCATCGAGGTCACAGAAATCATTGACGTTACACCATTACCACACAATGGCTGTCGTCCTCCGAAGCGTCGTAGAGTTTAATTAAAAACCTAGGAGAACCTAGGATGTCCTAGGAGAACCTAGACTTAATCAAAGAAATTTATTTTTATATTATGGCAAGATACATAGGTCCGAAATCAAAAATTGCGCGTCGTTTTGGTGAGCCCATCTTCGGCGCAGACAAAGTTTTGTCCAGAAGGAACTTCCCTCCTGGACAGCATGGCAATAACCGTCGTCGTAAGATGTCTGAGTATGGTGTCATGTTGGCAGAGAAGCAAAAGGCAAAGTACACATATGGTGTACTCGAGCGCCAGTTCCGTAATATGTTTGAGAAGGCAGCCAAGTCTGAGGGTATTACTGGTGAGGTATTGCTTCAGAATCTGGAGAGCCGTCTTGACAACGTAGTGTTCCGCATGGGTATTGCTCCTACACGTGCCGCTGCTCGTCAGCTCGTTGGTCACAAGCACATCGTTGTCGATGGACAGGTTGTCAACATTCCTTCTTTCGCAGTGAAACCAGGTATGGTTGTCGGTGTACGTGAGAAGGCAAAATCTCTTGAAGTTATTGAGGCAGCATTGGCCGGATTCAACCACAGCAAGTATCCTTGGATTGAGTGGGACGAGCAGACCAAGAGCGGAAAGTTCCTGCACAAGCCGGAGCGTGCTGACATTCCTGAGAATATTAAGGAGCAGTTAATCGTTGAGTTGTACTCTAAATAAATCATTACATTAATGGCGATATTAGCATTTCAAAAACCCGACAAAGTAGTAATGCTGGAGGCTTCCGACAAGTTCGGCAAGTTCGAATTCCGTCCTTTGGAGCCAGGCTTTGGTGTAACCATAGGAAACGCCTTGCGCCGCATACTTCTTTCATCGCTTGAGGGTTATGCCATCAACACCATCAAAATTGCTGGTGTTGAGCATGAGTTCTCCTCAGTCCCCGGTGTAAAGGAAGATGTTACCAACATTATTTTGAATCTCAAACAAGTTCGATTCAAACAAGTAGTAGAAGAATTCGAGAACGAGAAAGTTAGTATCACCGTAGAGAATTCCACAGAATTCAAAGCTGGTGATATCGGTAAGTATCTGACCGGATTTGAAGTGTTAAACCCTGAATTGGTGATTTGTCATTTAGATGCAAAAGCTTCTATGCAGATTGATTTGACAATCAACAAAGGTCGTGGTTACATCCCGGCTGAAGAGAATCGTGAATTCTGCACAGATGTTAACGTACTCCCAATCGATTCAATCTACACCCCAATTCGTAATGTCAAGTATGCGGTTGAACCGTATCGTGTCGAGCAGAAGACCGACTATGACAAGCTTGTACTTGAGGTTACTACCGATGGTTCCATTCACCCGAAGGACGCCCTGAAAGAGGCAGCAAAGATCCTCATCTATCACTTCATGTTGTTCTCAGATGAGAAGATTACATTGGAGAATCCTGATGCAGAAGGCAATCAGGAGTTTGATGAGGAAGTGTTGCACATGCGTCAGTTGCTTAAGACTCGTCTCGTCGACATGAACCTCAGTGTTCGTGCTCTCAACTGCCTGAAGGCAGCTGATGTAGAGACACTTGGCGACTTGGTACAGTACAACAAGACTGACCTCTTGAAGTTCCGCAACTTCGGTAAGAAATCGCTTTCTGAGCTTGATGATTTGCTCGAGAGTCTGAATCTGTCGTTTGGAACTGATATTACAAAATACAAATTAAACGAGTAAAAAGAAATGAGACACGGAAAGAAATTCAACCATCTGGGCCGTACTGCTGATCACCGTCGCGCCATGCTTGCTAACATGGCAATTTCGCTGATTGAGCACAAAAGAATCACTACGACCCTCGCCAAGGCTAAGGCGCTGAAGAAGTATGTAGAGCCACTGATTACACGTAGCAAGGACGATACGACAAACGCTCGTCGTGTTGCTTTCCGCTACCTTCAGAATAAGGAAGCCATCAAGGAATTGTTCGGCGTAATCGGCCCGAAGGTCGGTGACCGTCCCGGTGGCTACACCCGTATCATTAAGCTTGGTCACCGTCTAGGTGACGCAGCCGACATCGCATTTATCGAGTTGGTTGACTTTGATGAGAACATGGCTAAGACTCCGAAGGCTGCTGCTAAGAAGACTCGTCGTAGCCGCAAGGCTGCTCCGAAGGCAGAGACTGCTGAGGAAGCAAAGGTTGTTGAGGCAAAGGCTGAGGAAATAGCAGAAGAGACTCCAAAGGCTGTTGAAGAAGTTGCTGAGACACCTGCAGAGGAAGCAAAGGCTGAATAATCGCAAGATTCATTCCCATCGATAAGATCCCTGTTCCGAAAGGAATGGGGATTTTTTATGTGAAGTAACTTTCTCTGAGCAAAGAGAAGAAGTTGAAATAGGGTTTCCCCTACAGCAAAATAGGGAAAAATCTTTTTGCGTGTTGCAGGAGAATCATTATTTTTGCAAACGAAAAGAAAAATCATCAATAAGAAAGGGACTGATTATGAAGAAGACATTAATATTATTGGTTGGTGTTGCTATGTTGTTCAACAGTTGCGATACATACACAGGAGCTGGTGCCTATACCGGTGGTTTATTTGGTACGATTCTCGGTTCTGCGATCGGTGGTATAACAGGTGGACACCGCGGTGCTGATGTAGGTGCAGTCATCGGTATGGCAGGCGGTGCTATCATGGGTGCTGCTGTAGGTGCTGCCGCCGATAAACAAGAGGCAGAAGAACGTGCACGAGATCGTGAGGATCTGCACGAACACTATCAAAAGGTGATGCAGAACCGTGAGATGCGAGGTTCCGTTTCGGGTGTGAATGTCCGTCAGTCTGATGATACTTACCGCAGCAGCGGCAATAGCGGTTTCGATGCTACCAATAGTGGTGACGACCGCCTATACGACTTTGATGGACTGGACTATACAACAGATTATAGTGCTTCTGATCCTGTCAATGTGTCTCTTGGAAAGAGTGAGGTTTCTGAGATTAGCGCCAAGTATATCTATAGTTCCACGCTCACGGTGAAGAATGCTCGTTTGGTTGATACCAATCAGGACAATGCTATTGCAGCCGGCGAACTCAGTAAGGTTATCTTCGAGGTCTATAACGATGGCGATGCTACTGTCTATGATGTAGTGCCTGTCGTAGAGGAAATCACAGGTAACAAGTATATCCAGATTTCGCCTAGCGTTCATGTCGAGCGTCTGACTCCTGGTAAGGGTATCCGTTATACTGCAATGATACAAACCAATAAGAAATTGAAGGATGGCGTGGCTGAGTTCAATATCTACGTACTGCAAGGTGGACGTAAAATCAGTAACATCACACAATTCAAAGTAAAAACAATAAAGAAAAAGTAAAATTATTAAATAAGAAACATATGAACACACGTTACTCAGTGCTGGGCTTTTGCTTGGCACTTTCATTGGTTGCAGGAGCGCAGACAAACAGTGGCGGTATTAGTGCCGACATGTTGCGACAGATAGAAAAAGCACAGCCTGCATCATCTTCTGATAAAGCTATCTTCAATGCGATGGCAAGTAATAACATCGACGACCTGTCGAAGAATTTCCGCAATCAGGGACCTATCGACACTTACTTTAGTGTGGAGACGCCTAAGCAAAGTATCCACGATCAGAAGTCGTCAGGTCGCTGCTGGATGTTTTCTGGGTTGAACGTCCTACGTTCTAATTTCGCTAAGATTCACGGTGACAGCATTAGTGTTGAGTTCTCACAAGACTACTTGTTCTTCTATGACCAGCTGGAGAAGTCCAACCTCTTTCTACAGGGTGTCATCGACAATGCAAAAAAACCGATAGAAGACGAGCGCGTGCGTTTCTTCTTCAAGAGTCCGCTTAACGATGGTGGTACTTTCTGTGGTGTTGCCGACCTCGCAGAGAAATATGGTCTGGTGCCAAAGAATGTACAGCCGGAAACCTTCTCTGCCGAGAATACTCGCATCATGTCGCGTTTGGTGACCTCTAAATTGCGCGAGTATGGGCTAGAGTTGCGCAAGATGGTTGCCGATGGCAAGTCACAGAAAGCCATCCAAGCACGTAAAATAGAAATGCTTTCTTTAGTCTATCGTATGCTGTCACTTACTTTGGGCGCACCTGTCAAGGAATTTACCTATACATTCAAAGACAAGAACGGCAAAGCAATTGGAACACCAAAGACCTATACACCACAGGCGTTCTATTATGAAACTGTCGGTGGTCCGCTCAATGGCACTTTTATTATGGCAATGAACGACCCGCGTCGTCCGTATTATCAGACCTATGAAGTGGAATATGACCGCCATACCTATGATGGTCATAACTGGAAATATGTTAATCTTCCTGTTGAAGACATTGCACAAATGGCCATTGCCTCTTTGAAAGACGGGCGTAAATTGTATAGTTCCTATGACGTAGGTAAGCAACTTGACCGCAAACGAGGTTATCTCGATACCGACAACTTTGACTATGGAACTCTCTTTGGTACTACGTTCCCGATGACAAAAGCTGAACGTATCAGTACCTTCGATAGCGGTAGTACTCATGCGATGACGCTCACTGCCGTTGATCTCGATGCTGATGGAAAACCGACAAAGTGGAAAGTTGAAAATTCATGGGGTGCTGACAGTGGCCAGAAAGGTTGTATGATTATGACGCACCGTTGGTTTGGTGAATACATGTTCCGCCTAGTTGTCGATAAGAAATACGTTCCAGAGAAAATTTTAAAAGCCGAACAGCAGAAACCAATCATGATTATGCCAGAGGATCCGCTGTTCGGTGAGGATAATTAAGGTTCATAAGCCCTACACATTGCCACGCACACTCTGTCTTGAAAGGCACGGGCTGGTGCGTGGCTTTGCATTCCTTGATTCATGATGGAGAAACACAGCTCATGCCCGTTTGCTGCTGTGCAATAGCCTGCCAGCGAGCTAACGCCGGTCACCGTTCCAGTCTTTGCGTGTACGTTGCGTGCCGCACTAGTTTTGCCCATGCGTCCGCTTAGCGTTCCATCGACGCCTGCTATTGGCATCGAGGCATATAAGTGATTGTAGATGTCGCGATTCTGGTAGGCATAGCGTAGCATTTTCACCTCCATCTCTGCCGACAGATAACTATAGAGCGACAGTCCACTGCCGTCAGCGATATAGTATGGCTTAGGATCAATGCCTGCCTTCTTCATCACCTGTTGCACTGCTGTCCGTGCATGTTTCGCTGTTGCCCATTTTCCACCCATTCGGTTTGCTAATTGGTAAAACATAGACTCCGCAAACAAGTTGTTGCTATTTTTCATCATTGGTTGCAACACCTCGTCCATCGTATGTGTACGTGTACACAGTTCTGTAGTTCCCGCCGGGCACACCTGTTCACCCTGCCGAATGTCTAAATAGATACGGGCATTACGCAACTGTTGCATCAGTTTTTCAATGAACTTATCCTTTCGCTCAATCAATAGCGGTGATAGGGTGGGATTGTCATCATCCCAACACCAACCTTCGCCCAACCGGTCTTTGTCCTTGTGTGACAGGTCTGCATATAAGTTTCCACGAATCGTGTCTACGTTCAGTCCCTGGATGGCATTCACGAATGCCCGCATGTCGTCAGCAGCAAATAGTGGGTCCATTCCACCGATGCACCAAATGTCGCCCTCCAATGTCTTTCCTGTGATGGCGTCTGTTGAGTCGCGGTATTCTATAATCTTTCCTTTGTATCTTAATTGCGTACGAAACAGGTAGTCACCGCCCAGTTTGTCCAGTGCAGTTATTGCTGTCACCGCCTTCATCGTCGATGCTGGGCGCAGTCGGTGTCTTGGATGGAAGGCATAGAGGCATGAGTCAGCCGTTAGGTCCCAAATTACTAATCCTATATCCGATGTATCCAGCAATTTCGTAATCAGCAGTGTGTCGATACGTGCTTGTAGATTCTCTGGCCAGGGAAGTGGTGGCAGTGAATCAATCACATTCTCCGCAAAGAGCGAATCGTCAGTTACAATCAGTACGTCATCCTCTTGATACTGTGCTGACACTGACAATGTCAGTAGCAGTCCTAATATCAGTAGTATGGTTTTAAATCTATTCATGATGAATAAAGGTATAAGGATTTAATACAAACGGAACATACGTTCATCGGTTGCCATTTCTCATCGCTACGTGCATCAGCAGAGCAGCCTTGGAATTGGGAAACGAAAGCTTCCCATTCTGCTTGACGGGGTAGGGTGGCAAGCATGTTCATTGCTTCCTCCCACTGGAAGTCGGCAGGGGCATCGACAATCATCACAAGTTTGCTGCCGAAGATATAGATTTCCATTTCTAAGATGCCGACGGCACGAATACCGTCTCGCACCTCCTGCCAGTTATATTTTTCAGAATGCCACTTGCGATACTGCTCAATCAAAGCAGGATTATCGCTGATTTCAAGAAACTGTACGTAACGCTTAATGGTTCCTCCTGAAATATGCTGGATGTCGCCTTCCATTTTACTTCTTGAAAACTAATTTGACATCCTGTTTGCGAATGAACAGGTAATCGTGACCGGTAATCAGTTCATAGTAATCGCCATGCTCCTGGAACTTATCTGCAAGGATGGTTCCTTTCTTTACGTGGGTAAACACAGGCATCTCTCCTTCGTCGGCATAGTTGTCGGTGTAGATGGGCATGTTGTCTTTATTGGCAATCAGTATGGTATCGCCATCATGGGTGTACCAGGACATGTAACCCAGGTATCTGTTGTTAACCCATCCTGTGACGTTGCCTACGCTGACCTTGTCCCAATTCTTTCCGCTTTCGCGCAATACGCCATTGCCGAGTCCGTGGAACAAACAATAAACCTTTCCAATAATCTTTGACTTGGCCGATGGCTGCTGTCTGAGGTTGACGAAATTATCGTTGGAGACGGCATAGACTACGACCAGTTCTTTTTGCTGTTGTGCCCATATAGCCATGCTTGCATAGAACACCGTGAATAACAATAGGATTCGTTTCATTGTTTTGTATGTTTTAAATTCAATTTTCATTTGTTTCCATTGCTTTGACTTTCTTGAACAGGTCGGAAGCGAAGACAAGGTCGTTGAGTTTCTGGTTGTTTGAGGAGATAACTGTTTCTTTCGAGCCTTGCCATTCTTTCAGTCCGTCGGCGATGAAGACGATGTTTTCACCAATGCCCATCACGGAGTTCATATCATGGGTGTTAATAATAGTTGTCGTGTTGAACTCCTTGGTGATACCCTCCAGCAGCTCATCGATGACAAGCGATGTCTTTGGGTCGAGACCGGAATTCGGCTCGTCGCAAAACAGGTACTTCGGATTCATCACGATGGCACGGGCGATAGCAACACGTTTTTGCATACCGCCAGAAAGTTCGCCCGGATATTTATTCTCGGCACCCAATAGGTTGACGCGTTCGAGACAGTACATTGCACGTTTTGTCCGTTCGCGTAACGTCATTGATGAGAACATATCCAGTGGGAACGTCACATTTTCCAGCACTGATAGCGAGTCAAAAAGGGCTGCACTTTGGAAAATCATACCCATCTCGCGACGCATCAGCACCTTATCGTGTTTTGACATCTGTACAAAGTTTCTTCCGTCGTATAGAATTTCCCCTTTCGTAGGTTCGAGAAGACCTACGACGTTTTTCATCAGCACGGTCTTTCCCGCGCCCGACTGTCCGATGATGAGGTTGATTTTTCCATCTTCGAAGACAGTATTGATATCTGTCAATACTTCTTTGTTGCCAAAGGATTTATATAGGTGTTTTACTTCAATCATTTTTGGAAATTATTATGTTTGGGAATTCCAGGGGTTATGAGAGGAGTTGCGTGAGGAAGACATCGGAGAAGAGGATGAGCACACTGGAGCTTACGACGGCATCTGTACTCGCCTTTCCTACCTCAACGGAACCTCCTTCGACCGTATAGCCGAAAAACGATGCTACGCTAGCGATGATAAATGCAAAGAAAGTACTTTTGATGATACTCATCCATAGGAACCAAGGCTCGAATGAATGTTGCAAGCCTGCAGTAAGATCCTCTGGCGGTAGCACATGTCCGATGAAGGCGGTGGCATAGGCTCCTAAAATACCTGTTGCAGCCGAGAAGATGACAAGGAACGGCATCAGCGTCATCAGTCCCATAATCTTCGGCAGAATCAGATAGGATGCGGAGTTGACACCCATGATTTCCAATGCATCAATCTGCTGTGTCACACGCATCGTTCCCAACTCTGAGGCGATATTTGATCCCACTTTTCCGGCAAGGATCAGACACATAATACTTGATGAAAACTCCAGCAACAGGATTTCACGTGTGGTATACCCGCTCACCCATCTGGGCATCCACGGACTCTGGATGTTCAGTTTCATCTGGATGCATATAACAGCTCCGATGAAGAACGATATCAGTAGTACGATGCCAATAGAATCAACACCCAGTGCTGACATCTCCACCACATATTTCTTCCAAAACATACGGAAACGTTCCGGTCGTGAGAATGACCGTTTCATCAACAGCACATATCTGCCGAGTGTTTCCAACCATTTATAGATAATCATATATCTTAACTTCGAATTACACTAATATTTAAAGCTAGATCCACCAAGGAATTCACGCATGATGCTCGTAGGTGGTATCTCCTTGTCACTAATAGGGATAAAGTAGTGGATAAATTTCAACAAACGGTGCGCCTCTGCGTATTCCGGACAATTCTTCGGTACACTAGTCAGGATAATCTCTGCATGTGTTCTCAGCACAGCAAACTCAATGTTCAGCGCAGAGTTGAACATTGCATCGGCAGATTCTTGGAAAGGGAAGATCCATTTGTCCTCAGCCGCGCAAACATTCTTCCACTGACTGATGGTTTCCTGTGCAGTATATGCACCTTTGTTGTAGTCACGAATGATGCGTCTTAATAGTCGGTTGTCGCGAACTGGAATCCAGTTGTGGTCATCGAGTGAGATACTGGTAAGCGCGGATATATATATCTTGAACTTCGCAGAATCAGGAATCTTGCTTGTCAGCAATGGATTCAATGCGTGAATACCTTCGATGATAAGCACACTGTCGTTGGTGAGTTTGAGTTTCTTACCGTTCCATTCACGTTTTCCTGTTACAAAATTGTATTCGGGTACCTCAACGCGCTCACCGTTCATCAGACGAAGCAGATGGTCTTCCAACAAAGAATATTCCACGGCTTCAATGTTGTCAAAATCGTAGTCACCGTTCGGTAGTTTTGGCGTATCTACGCGGTTGACAAAATAGTCATCGGTAGAGAACGATAGCGGACGCAAGCCACAAGCTAGTAGTTGTATGCTGAGTCGTTTGCAGAAGGTAGTCTTACCCGATGACGACGGTCCTGTGATAAGAACCAGACGAACAGGATTCTCTTCCTGATGGAACCGGCGGTCTATTTCCTCGGCTATCTGTACGATTTTCTTTTCCTGCAGTGCCTCGCTGACCTGTATCAGCTCAGATGCATGCCCTTTAAGAATGGCCTTGTTGACATCACCGGCGTTCGACAGACGCATGATGATGTCCCAGCGTGTTTTCTCTGCAAACATGTCATAGGTTTTGGGCATATCAACTTTTTCAGCGAGAACGGTGGGGTTGTACCAGTCTGGCACGCGCAGTAGCATACCATCGTGGTATGGCTCTAATGCCCAAACAGTGAGATAGCCAGCTGATGGCACCAGCGGACCATAATAGAAGTCGGCTGTATCGCCAAGCGTATAGTAGTCACTGTATATTTGTCCGCAAGTCTCCAGGAGTTTTACCTTGTCTTGAAATCCACGCTCCGCAAACACGCGTATTGCTTCTTCAGTTGTTGCCTCAGTACGGCGGAAAGGCATATCGAGTTTGATTATCTCATCCATTCGGTTGCGGATGCTATCTACATCAGAATCTGTCAGCGTCTCATTGTTTTTCTTTTTGAAGTTACAATAGTACCCGCGCGAGATGGTATGCTCAATAAACAGTTTAGAACCTGGGAAGACGTCTTGTGTGGCCTTGTAAAGAACAAAGCACAGCGAACGTACATAAACACGATGGCCTGATCCTGCACGAGCATCCATAAATTCCACATCTCGGTTCTGGTATAGACGGAACTTCAGGCCTTGCGATGCATTGTTTACCTTAGCGGAGACAACAGGGTAGGGCATCTGGATTTCATCAGCAAACTCCTGATACACATCGAGCAAAGAGCATCCTTCCGGAAAACTCTTGGTCACATTGTTGTTTTTACAGCGGATTTGTAACATGATTTTAGTGAAAGTTGAGAGACTTTATTTTTTTACTTTTCTTATAATGAGAATCAGCATTAAGATAACTACTGCAATGATGGTCCAGTGTAGCGGGGTCAGCCTTTCAAGCACAGCCCCGCATTGAGAAAAAAACTTGCTGCTTGAGTGCTGCTAGAATCTTGCTGATAAAGCGGAACGGCTTCTGTTGGTACAGGTTCCGGATCACGATAGTTAACATGGAAGATGTTAACAGCATTACCGCCTTTGTTTTCTCCACGTCCCTGTGAGGTGACAATGACGGTCTGCCCGTCGCGTGAGATGTCCAATCCTACAGGATAGCTGTCAACGGGTGCACTGCCAATCATCTTCATCGTCCGTGTATCGACGATGCATAGTTTGCTATCCACATTGCATGCTGCAAAGATATAGCGGCCACTGGGTGAGATGACGATCGTGCGTGCACCTGCTGCCACCTTACATGTCTGCCAACCGTTGAGTATTGCATTCTTGCCATTCATCTTCCTTGCAACATTTAGAAAGGTTTCGAGCTTGATGCGCTGCACATTTCCGGAGTTGTTGATACTGAGATAGAGCCATCCGTCATGAATGAGCATGTGACGCAGGTTGGCCATCATGCCAGTAATGCGTCCTTGATACTTGTGGGTTTTCATATCGATAACGGCAATACCATTGGCACCACTCATACAGCCGACCAACAGATAATTGCCATCAGGAGTAAAAACAGTTCCACGCAGACAATAGCCACTGTCGCTGTCACGGTTGACAGGTGTTGTCATACTGAAGTTTAAGATTAATTCCTTGTCGATGACCAGTTTGTCTGTGTATTTCCAATCAGCTGGATTATCGCTGGAGCAGTCGATGAGTCCTACGGTGTTGTTACCCCAGTGGGTGACGGCGATATAGTGGTTGTCAGGCGAACAGGCAATCATCTTGGGTAGGGGGCCTGTTTCCATGAGTTTAATGATGGTGTCGTTCTGCGTGTCAATGACGGCCAAAGCCGACGGGTCTTGTGCATTGATGTCATAGGTGCGTCGGTAGAATGGTATCCACAGATAGCGCCCGTTATGTGAGAAACAACTTTCCACAGGTTTGCCTGCGAAGGTGTTTAGATTCTTGGTATAGTGGGTAAACGGGAAAAATGAACTCACGGGACTCCATAGTGATGCGTAGGAGTCATCGAACTGATAGGTGATGACTTTCAACCGTTTGCCCGTAGCCATATCATAGACGACTGTGGCACATCCTTCCAGTGAGTTGATGTAGAACTTCTTGCCGTCGTGCGTGATATTGACCGACTTCGGCGAGTTGATGTTCTTGTCAAGCGTCTTCTGGTCAGACCAGTTGAAAGCTTGCTTTTTGTCAACTAGCGTGAGCGTCATCTCGCCGTTGTTGACATCTGTCTTTGTGCCAATCACAGAGTGTACAACAGGCGGTACATCCTGTTTGGTTTGTGCCGGCACGGATGATGCTGAAAGGCAGCAGACAATCAGTCCGCAAAAGGTTTTTAGTTGTTGAATCATTATTCTATTGCTTAAATACTTCCTTGAAAATACTGTCGGTGGCTCCTGCATGGCTGCGTACATAGTTGCCAGCATGGTCACTGGCTGTTTGCAGGAACGTCTTGTCGCTATCGAATCTTTCCATCAGTGTATGGAGGTCGTCATATCCTTGTATTTCGAAGCCGCCACCAGCCGACTTCAAGTCTTGTGCCTCTTGGAACTTTTTGTTATTGGGACCGAAGACCACAGGCACATTCCATACGGCAGCCTCCAGTACATTATGAATACCCACGCCAAAGCCGCCACCCACGTAGGTGATATCGGCAAAGTTGTAGATGCTCGACAACAGACCGAAGCAGTCGATGATGAGCACCTCGGCATCAGCAATAGCCTTGTCGATAGCATCATCCTCCCCAGGCGATGCCGACAGGTGCAGATGTTGTTGTGCTTGTGTATATCGGATGACCTTCCGTCCTTCGAGTTTCTTCTCAATCTCTTTCAGATGGTCCTCACCGATGACATGGGGCGCAATAATCAGTTTCCAGTCGCGATGCGTGTTGAAATAGCGAATGAAGATGTCTTCGTCAGGCTGCCAGGAAGAGCCGGCAACAAATACCTTGCTGTTGCCCTTGAACGTGCTGACAATCGGCAAGTGCTTGGCTTGTTCCTTGATTGTCAGTACGCGGTCGAAACGGGTATCACCTGTCACCGTCACATTCGTAATACCGATCTTTGCCAATAGTTCTTTGCTGATGTCGTTCTGAACAAAGAAATGGGTGAAACATTTCAGCACCATACCATACTGGTGCCCATACCATTTGAAGAAAACTTGGTCGGGACGGAATATGCTGCTGACACTATAGACGGGCACATGACGATGCTTGAGGATATGCAGGTAGTTATACCAAAATTCATATTTGATGAAAAACGCGACTACCGGACGAATAGTGCGCAAGAAACGTCGCGCATTGGTCACTGTGTCAATTGGCAGATAGCAGATGATATCGGCTCCCTCATAGTTTTTGCGTACCTCATAACCTGATGGTGAGAAGAATGTTAGCAAAATCTTGTATTCAGGATGCTTGCGGCGCAACTGTTCCATCAATGGGCGTCCTTGCTCAAATTCGCCTAAAGAGGCAGCATGGAACCAAGCATACTGAGCCTCTGGGTCGAGTTTCTCACGAATGACACGGAAACAGTCGCGTTCACCTCGCCACATTTTCTTTACCTTTTCACTGAAAAAGCTACAAATAATGACTCCGAGAAGGTAAAGATACATGATAAAATGATACATACGGCTGCTCGTTTTTGTGGTTAGTAATCCTTATCCTAATATTTCTATGGCTTTATGCAAACGGCGGAGGGTTTCTTCCTTCCCTAGGAATGCAGAGATGTCGAACATACCAGGTCCCTTGCCTTCGCCAACGAGACACAGACGGAACGCGTTCATCACATCACCAAGTTTATACCCCATGTCTTCTACCCATTTGAACACGATATGTTCCTGCCCTTCTATGGAGAAGTCGTCAATGCCTTGCAACACTTCTGCTAACTCTGTCATCTGTTGCGCTGAGAATTCCTTCCAACGCTTCTTACGCGTTTTTTCATCGTATTCCGTCGGTGGAATGAAGAAGAACGAACACAATGGCCACAATTCTTTGACAAAAGATACGCGGTCTTTCATCATGTGGACAACCTGTAGCACACGCTCCATGCTTTCATCAACTCCGTTATTGGCAACGATGGGTGCGAAAAGATCGGCAATCTCTTCATCGCTCTTGCGCAGGATGTATTCATGGTTGAACCACTGACCTTTCTGATAGTCGAACTTGGCACCAGCCTTGGAACATCTGGATATGTCGAATGCCTGTACCAGTTCCTCCAAAGAGAATAGTTCCTGCTCAGTACCTGGGTTCCACCCCAACAATGCAAGGAAGTTGACAACAGCCTCAGGGAAATAACCACTCTCACGATATCCGCTACTGATTTCACCACTCTTCGGGTCGTGCCATTCTAATGGAAAAACTGGGAAACCGAGACGATCGCCATCACGTTTCGACAACTTGCCTTTGCCTTCGGGTTTTAATAGTAATGGCAGGTGTGCAAACTGCGGCATTGTGTCTTCCCAGCCGAAAGCACGATATAGTAGTACGTGTAACGGTGCACTGGGCAACCATTCTTCGCCGCGAATAACGTGAGAGATTTCCATCAAGTGGTCGTCAACAATATTGGCTAAGTGATAGGTGGGCAATTCATCGGCACTCTTATAGAGAACTTTATCATCGAGAATATCACTCTTTACAACCACCTCGCCGCGAATAAGGTCGTTAACATGAATCTCCAGACCTGGTTCAATCAGGAAACGAACCACGTATTGCTTGCCATCATCCAGCAGGCGATCAACTTCCTCTTTCGGAAGTGACAGCGAATTGCGCATCTGCATTCGGGTACGCGCATCATATTGGAAATTCTGAATTTCCTGACGTTTGGCTTCCAACTCCTCTGGTGTATCGAAGGCAATATAGGCCTTGCCATTTGATAAAAGCTGATTTACGTATTTCTTATAGATTTCACGACGCTCACTCTGACGATAAGGACCATGATTGCCACCAAACGAAACGCCTTCATCGAATGTGATACCTAACCATTTAAATGATTCAAGGATGTATTCCTCAGCACCAGGAACGAAGCGATGTGAGTCTGTGTCTTCAATGCGGAACACCAAATCTCCACCATGCTGACGGGCAAAAAGGTAGTTGTATAAAGCAGTGCGAACACCACCGATGTGAAGCGGTCCTGTAGGACTCGGAGCGAAACGAACTCTTACTTTTCTTTCTGTCATTTTCCTAACTATAAATAGATAATTTCAATATTTTTGTGCAAAAATAAACAAAAAATTCCATTATTGGATATTTTTTTTGTATTTTCGCAAAGTAATTTCAATAATACGTATTTATGAGCAAGTATAAATTGTCTGAAAGCAACTATCTTAGAGACATTACTACACGTATCGTGTTAGTGCTTCTCACGGTTGTAATTGTTGTTTGGGCGCTTCCACGTGAAGAGGGAAAAATGTTCCATTATGATGAAGGAAAGCCTTGGATGTATGGTCAACTGATTGCACAGTATGACTTCCCTGTGTATAAGACGGAAGAGGCATTGCAGGCTGAGCGTGATTCTATCCTAAAACATTTCCAGCCGTATTATAATAAGAATGCGTATATTGGAGAAAAGAATATCGACCAGTTCAACAAAGATTTTCCGAACGGCCTTCCTGATCTTCCGCTTGTTTATAAGGCGCTTGTAGCCAATCGGCTGAAAATGCTCTATGAGGTGGGCATCATGGATCCTGTACAATATTCAGCGATGAGCAAGGATACGTCGAGTGTTATCAGAATCGTTGATGGTAAAGAGGCGCAGTCCTATCATGTTCAACAGTTCCGGTCAACAACGACTGCCTACGAGCAGCTGTTTCAGGATGAGGTGTTGGTAAAGGAAAGGGCGGCACTGCAGAGATGTAATCTGAATAATTACATTGAGCCTAATCTTATTTACGATCAAGTGCGTAGTGAGACAGAGAAAAATGATATGCTCAGTCTTATTGCTACTGCCAGTGGAATGGTATTGGAGGGACAGCGTATTATTGATAGAGGTGATATTGTTGATAGCTATACATATCGTGTGCTTGATTCGTTTGAGAAAGAAGCAAAAAAGCGTAATGCCTCTGAGGATGAACTGATGATGACGGTCATCGGACAGGCATTGCTTGTATTGATACTCGTTATTCTGTTTACCGTCTATCTAACGCTCTTTCGTAAAGACTACTTTGTGAAACCTCGCAGTATTGCCATGCTTTATGCGATGATTGTTATCTTTCCTGTATTGGTGTCGTTGATGATGCGTCATCTGTTTTTTAATGTCTATATTATCCCATATGCAATCGTACCTATTTTCATTCGAGTGTTCATGGACTCACGTACGGCATTCATCACGCATGTCATCATGATTCTCTTGTCAGCGGTGGCTGTAAAATACCAGTATGAGTTTATCATTATTCAACTAGTAGCGGGATTGGTGGCAATTTACTCCTTGCGTGAATTGGAGAAACGCTCGCAGATTTTCCTTACAGCCGTTCTAGTAACGATTACCAGTAGTCTGATTTATTTGGCAATACAGCTGATACAGAACGATGATTTCTCTAATCTTGATAGTACGATGTATGTATATTTCGCTGTTAACGGCTTCCTGCTATTGTTTGCCTATCCTTTGATGCTTGTCATAGAGAAAACCTTTGGTTTTATCTCTGCTGTGACGCTGTTTGAGTTGTCGAATACCAACAATGAACTATTGCGTCGCATGAGTGAGGTGGCCTCAGGAACTTTCCAACATTCTATCAATGTGGGTAATCTGGGGGCAGAGATAGCTAATAAGATTGGAGCAAAGGCACAACTCGTACGTACAGGTGCCCTTTACCATGATATCGGAAAAATGGAGAATCCGGTGTTCTTTACGGAGAACCAGGCGGGTGTAAACCCTCACGACAAACTTTCTGATATTGAAAGCGCGCGTATCATCATTAGCCATGTGACCGATGGTCTGTCGTTGGCGGAGAAATACAGCCTCCCTGCTGTGATCAAAGAGTTTATTACAACCCATCATGGAGCTGGTTTAGCGAAATATTTCTATGTTAACTACAAGAACGAACACCCTGATGAAGAAGTTGATGTCAATATGTTCAGCTATCCCGGACCAAACCCCTTCACACGTGAGCAGGCAATCTTGATGATGACGGATACGGTGGAGGCGGCGTCCCGTTCATTACCAGAATATACAGAAGAAAGTATCTCTACGCTGGTCAACAAACTCATTGATGCACAGATTGCTGACGGTAACTTCAAAGAGTGTCCAATTACCTTCCGTGATATCGATATTGCCAAACAGGTACTTATTGACCGACTGAAGTCAATGTACCATACACGTATTCAATATCCAGAGTTGAAAAGTTAAAAGTCTTATCCCAACTCTATGTGGGGAGGGAGTCGTTGAAAGTTACTCTTTCTTATACGGAGTTTCTATTGATTTCCATTTGGGAATAAACTCGTAGCCGATACTGACGGATTCGTAGTCGATATCAGGCAACGGGAAAGGTGAGTAGGAGTTGGTCTTGTCAACTTTTTCTACGCGTACCAATCCTACACCCTGACGGATGAGGCCGAGTTCTTTGGCTGCAGCATAGGACAGGTCGATGATTCTTCCGCGTCCGAAGGGGCCTCGGTCTGTGACCTTGACAACAACGGATTTGTTGTTACTCGGGTTGGTAACCTTCAGATAAGTGCCAAGTGGAAAGACACGATGTGCACAGGTGAGACTATCACGGTGGTAGGGTTGTCCGTTGCTCATCTTCCTTCCGTGCAGGTTGTTTGCATAATAAGAGGCATTACCACTCTGCTGCTGGGCATGCAGAGTGGTAATAGCCATAAAGGGCATAATAAATATAAGAATCGTTTTGAGGTTCACGTATAAGATAACGGGAAATAACCTTTTTTATTGTATTACACAATCCCTTGTGCGAGCATAGCTTTAGCAACTTTCATGAAACCAGCGATGTTGGCACCTTTCACGTAGTCAATGTAACCATCGGGCTGCTGGCCGTATTTCACACATTGTTCGTGGATAGAGTGCATGATGTAATGCAACTTTTCATCGACCTCTTTATTACTCCACAGCAAGCGCATAGAATTCTGTGTCATTTCCAGACCACTTGTGGCCACACCACCTGCATTGACAGCTTTTCCTGGAGCGAAGAGAGTTTTGGCAGCAACGAATTTCTCAGCAGCCTCAGCTGTACAGCCCATGTTGGAAACCTCAGCAACACAAAGAGGATTCTGGGCAAGAATTTGGTCGGCATCATTGCCGTTAAGTTCGTTCTGGGTAGCGCAAGGTAGATAGATGTCTGCTTTTTGCTCCCATGGCTTTTTGTTTTCAAAGAAGGTAGAACCCTCAAATTCTTCCTCGTAGGGTTGACAAATATCGTTTCCGCTGGCTCTCAGTTCCAACATGTATTCAATTTTTTCGGCATCGAGACCCGCAGGATCATAGATATATCCGTCAGGACCGCTGATGGTGATGACTTTAGCACCTAGCTCCGTTGCTTTTTTAGCAGCACCCCATGCAACATTGCCAAAGCCGGAGAGAGCAATCGTCTTGCCCTTGATGTCAATGCCGCGTGTAGCCAGCATGTGATTAACGAAATAGATAGCACCATAGCCGGTAGCCTCAGGACGTATACGCGAACCGCCGAACTCCATCCCTTTGCCAGTAAGAACACCTTGGAACTGATGGGTGAGTTTTTTGTACATACCGAAGAGGTATCCGATTTCGCGACCGCCAACACCAATGTCACCAGCAGGTACATCCTCGTCAGGACCAATATGGCGATACAACTCTGTCATAAAAGCCTGACAGAAGCGCATGACTTCTGCATCAGAGCGTCCGCGAATAGAGAAGTCAGAGCCACCTTTTCCTCCACCCATCGGAAGTGTTGTAAGTGCATTTTTAAAGGTCTGTTCGAAGCCCAGGAACTTCAGGATAGACAGGTTGACAGAGGAGTGGAAACGCAAACCGCCTTTGTAAGGACCAATCGCACTGTTAAACTGTACACGATAACCTAGGTTGACATGTATCTCACCTTTGTCGTCAACCCACGGTACGCGGAATGTGATGATACGTTCGGGTTCTACGATACGCTCAATGATTTTAGCTTTCTCAAACTCCGGATGTTGGTTATAGACGTCCTTTACAGACTCTAACACCTCGCGTACAGCTTGTAAATACTCCAATTCACCAGGATGCTTCTGCTCCAGTGACTGCATGATTTTCTCGACTTCCATGGTAAAAATGTTTTTAATGATTTAGGTATATTATTTATCTTGTTGTCTATTGAATATCAAAATGTCAAATCTTCACTGCAAAAGTATCTAATCTTTTCATACCCTCCAAATAAAAACAAGTATTTTTTGCAGGTGTTGTTTACACTTTGTATTGGTTGTTGCGCGGTATTTGATGGAAAAACTGTCTAAATGTGAATGCTGGGCGTTTTTTTTACGTAGGAATGATACGTAAAACCGAATTATTTTGTATTTTTGCAACATTGAAAAAATATTTCTATGAAAGAGCCGTTACCACAGGAGTGGAGTAAATTCTATCTGAGAGACGTGTCGTTTGTGAATCTGATGATGCGCCGTATATATAATGTATTGATAGTGGCGAACCCCTATGATGCGTTTATGCTGGAAGACGACGGACGTATCGAGGAAAAGATCTATAATGAATACATGGAGTTGGGACTGCGCTATCCACCGACGTTTACGCAGGTTTCGACAACAGAAGAGGCTGCGCGCGTATTGGAGACAACTAATATTGACCTGGTTATTTGCATGCCGGGCAATGCTGATAATGATGCTTTCGATGTAGCACGTTCTGTGAAAGCACAGTTTCCTGAGATGCCGTGCGTGGTACTGACGCCTTTTTCGCATGGTATCACCAAACGCATGGCGCATGAGGATCTGTCAATATTCGACTATGTATTCTGTTGGTTGGGTAATACCAACTTGATACTATCGATTATCAAACTGATAGAGGACCGAATGAATATAGACCACGACATCGCTGAGGCTGGTGTGCAGATGATTTTGGTGGTGGAAGACAGCATTCGTTTCTATTCCAGTATCCTACCTAATTTATATAACTACCTTTTGCAACAAAGCCAGAGCTTCTCTACAGAAGCGTTGAACAAACATGCTGCAACCCTTCGTATGCGAGGAAGGCCTAAGGTCGTTTTGGCGCGTAACTATAGGGAGGCAATGATGTGGTATGACCGTTATGCTGACCATACGTTGGGTGTCATCAGTGACGGGCGCTTCCCGATGGGCGATGCCGTGCCTGCCGATGTGCGCTCAGAGGATAAAGACAAAGAAGCAGGTATGAAACTGCTACGCGAGATACGCAAACGTGATGAATATATTCCTCTGATTCTGCAAAGTGCTGAGAGTGAAAACCGTGAGAAGGCAGAGGCTGAGCATTTCCGTTTCGTAGATAAGAACTCGAAGACGATGGAACGCGACCTTAGAAAGATTATGGAAGAGCACATGGGTTTTGGCGATTTTATCTTCCGCGACCCAGAGACCCATGAGGAAATTGCTCGCATCCATAACCTGAAAGAGTTACAGGATAACATCTTTAACATTCCCAATGATTCGATGTTGCGGCATATCTCGCGTAACCACATGAGTCGTTGGTTGTGTGCACGTGCGATTTTTCCTGTGTCAGAGTTCCTGAAGGGAATAACCTGGCATAAGTTGCAGGATGTGGATTTGCATCGTCAGATTATCTATGATGCCATTGTACAGTATCGTAGGATGAAGAACTTGGGTGTCGTTGCAGTCTTCGACAGAAACAAATTCGATAAATTTTCCCATTTCGCTCGTATCGGTGAAGGCTCGTTGGGAGGCAAGGGCAGAGGTCTGGCTTTTTTGGACAATGTGATCAAGATGCATGCTGACTTCAACCGTTTCGACAATGCAACAGTGCAGATACCTAAAACGGTGGTGTTGTGTACGGACGTGTTTGACAATTTCATGGAACGCAACAACCTTTATCAGATTGCGTTGAGCGATGCCAGTGATGAAGAGATTCTTCGACACTTCCTCAAAGCACAGTTGCCGGATGAGTTTATCGGTGATTTCTTTGCCTTCATCGAGGCAACGCATGCACCTATCGCTGTGCGCTCTTCATCTTTGTTGGAAGATGCCCACTACCAGCCGTTTGCAGGAATTTATTCCACTTATATGATTCCGTATCTGGAAGACAAATATGAGATGCTGCGTATGTTGGCTGCGGCTATCAAGAGCGTTTATGCTTCAGTATATTATAAGGATTCAAAGGCATATATGACGGCTACCAGTAATGTGATTGACCAGGAAAAGATGGCTGTCATCTTGCAAGAGGTAGTTGGAAAACGGTATGGTGACCGTTTCTATCCGAATATCAGCGGTGTGCTGCGCTCGCTAAACTATTATCCCATCGGTGATGAAATGGCAGAAGAGGGTATTGCTTCGTTGGCATTGGGACTGGGTAAGTATATCGTTGATGGCGGACAAACGTTGCGTGTGTCACCATATCATCCCAATCAGGTGTTGCAAACCAGTGAGATGGATATTGCCTTGAAGGAGACGCAGACACAGTTTTATGCGTTGGACATGACCCAGAATAGTGATGAGTTCAAAGTGGATGATGGTTTTAATATCCTAAAACTAAAAGTAAAGGAGGCCGACAAAGACCGTGCGGAAGGTTCGCAGATGTCACCTTTATCGTTCATATCCTCTACCTTTGACCCCTACGATCAAATGATTCGTGAGGGTTATTACGAAGGAGGACGAAAGATTATCTCCTTTTGTGGTGTACTCCAACAGGGCATTTTCCCATTGCCGGAGTTGTTGCAGATGAGTATGAAATACGGAGCAGAATCTATGCGTCGCCCAGTCGAGATAGAGTTTGCCTGTAACATAAATGACGATAAGACAGGTGAACTGTATTTGTTGCAGATTCGTCCAATCGTGGACTCTAAACAGATGCTCGACGAAGATTTGACGGAGATACCTGATGACAGTTGTCTGCTGCGCTCGTCCATGTCATTGGGACATGGAATCATCGAGGATGTGGTAGATGTGGTCTATGTAAAGACAGATGACCAGTTTACTGCGATGAACAATTCGACTATTGCCGATGAGATAGAGCGTATCAATAGAAAGTTCATGGAAACAGACCGACAGTATGTGCTCATTGGTCCCGGACGCTGGGGATCCAGTGACCCATGGTTGGGCATCCCGGTGAAGTGGCCGCATATCTCTGGTGCCCGTGTCATCGTGGAAGAAGGATTAAAGAATTATCGTGTCGATCCATCGCAAGGAACACATTTCTTCCAGAATCTGACCAGTTTCGGAGTAGGCTATTTCACGATTAATACTTATAAAAATGAGGGTGTTTACCAAAAAGATATCCTTGATGCGATGCCTGCTGTCGAAGAGACGCAATATGTGCGACATGTACGTTTTGAACATCCGTTAGTGATCAAAATGGATGGAAAGAAACAACAAGGAGTAGTAATGTTAAACGTAGATTAAATCATCATAATGGAATACAGGGAATTAGGAAAAACAGGACTGCGTGTGTCAAAATTAGGATTTGGAGCTTCATCGCTAGGCGGTGTGTTCCATTCTTTTGACGAGAATCGTGGTATCGATGCAGTGTTCACCGCTGTAGATGAAGGAATCAATTTTATTGATGTGTCGCCATATTATGGCTATTACAAGGCTGAAACCGTTTTGGGTAAGGCTTTGAAGGATATCCCTCACGATAAGTTTATCCTTTCAACGAAGGTAGGCCGATACGGGGAAGACGGCCACAATTCATGGGACTATAGTGCTGAACGTGTGACAAGGAGTGTCTATGAGAGTATGGAACGACTGCATCTTGACTATGTGGATATCCTCTATGTACACGATATCGAGTTTGCTGATTTAAACCAGATTGCCAACGAGACGCTACCTGCGCTACATCGTCTGAAGGAAGAGGGTGTTGTGAAACATGTGGGGTGCACGGATTTGCAGTTGGAGAATCTCAAGTGGATAATCGAACATACAGAGCCGGGTACGGTGGAGTGTTTATTGAACTTCTGTCATTATTGTTTGTGTGATGACAAACTGGTTGATTTCCTCGATTTCTTCGAGAAGAATGGTGTAGGCGTGTCGAATGCTTCTCCTTTCTCAATGGGACTATTGACAGAACGGGGTGTTCCTGATTGGCATCCTGCCCCCAAACCATTAGTGCGAGTGTGTGAGGAGGCTGCTCAGTATTGTAAGGAAAAAGGTTATCCAATAGAGAAACTTGCCATGCAGTTCTCTGTTAGCAATCCCCGTATTGCCTCAACAATCTTCAGCACGACACGTCCGGAGAATCTGAAAAAAAACCTCGCCTATATTGAAGAACCGATTGATTGGGACCTGGTAGCGAAGGTACGTGAAATTATTGGTGACCAGCAGCGTGTATCCTGGGCAAACACATAATATAAGTAGGTGATGGATGCAATTAAAATCATTGATGCGCATGCCCATTTATGGCTGCATCAAGATACTGTGGTAAATGGCATGCCCATTTGCCAGCTGAAGGAGAATCGTAGCCGTAGCCGGTTCATGAGTGAGGATGCTGTGCAGATGCTACCGCCGTTTATGATTGATGGGCGCAACTCGGCAGAGGTGTTCTTATCCAACATGGACTATGCACAAGTTTCAGCGGCTGTTATCACACAGGAGTTTATCGACGGACAGCAGAACGATTACTTGGAAACAGTCCAACGACAGTACCCCGATCGTTTCTTTACGTTCGGAATGCCAGAGACGCGTAAGCCCGGATTTTACCAGGAAACGGTTCGGTTGATTGAACGTGGTTTTCAGGGCATCAAAATTCCTGCCGCACGTCTGCCTAAAGGTTTTCTGAATGAAGAGATGCAAGAGCTGATGGCTCTTTTGGAAAAGAAACAGATTATTTTGGGCATCGAACTGCAGGACGGTGATGCCCAGGTGGGGCAGATGGAGGAAGTTATCCAACAGTGTCCTGACCTGAAGATTGCTGTTGGTCATTTCGGAATGGTGACCCGACCGAATTGGTTGTCGCAAGTTAAACTGGCACGTCATAAGAATGTCTATATAGAAAGTGGAGGCATCACTTGGCTCTTCAACGATGAGTTTTATCCGTACCCGTCTGCTGTCCGAGCCATCCGGGAGGCAGCTGACGAAGTGGGATGGAATAAACTGATGTGGGGTAGCGACTATCCGCGTACCATCACCGCCATAACCTATAAGATGTCGTATGACTTTGTAACGAAGTGTCAGGAACTGACAGACGAACAGAAACGGTTCTTCCTGTCTGATAATGCGAAGCAATTCTTTGGTTTTGGTGAACTGAAGGATTTACCCTATATCAAAAATATGTCGGAGTAAAAGAATAAAAATATGAAAGCAGTAAGAATTGTAGACACCGAAAAGGTGGAAGTTGTTGACCTCGCCAAGCCGCAATGCGGTGACGACGAAGTCTTGTTACGTTTGCGTTATGTGGGATTCTGTGGTAGTGACTTGAATACCTATCGTGGCGGAAACCCGATGGTGAAGATGCCTGTGATTCCAGGTCATGAAATAGGCGCAATCATCGATGAAATCGGTAAAAATGTTCCGAGTTCGTTTAATGTGGGAGATGTTGTTACGGTTACTCCTTATACCAATTGCGAACATTGCTCAGCTTGTCGCAACAAACGAGTGAATGCTTGTGAACATAACGAAACACTGGGTGTGCAACGCAATGGTGCTATGTGTGAGTATATTGCTCTTCCATGGCAGAAGATAGTTCCTACCAGTAATATGGAAGTGAAGCATTGTGCACTGATTGAACCGATGAGTGTCGGGTTCCATGCTGTCAACCGTGCACAGGTGACAGACAGTGATGTGGTAATGGTAATCGGATGTGGAATGATAGGTGTGGGAGCAATTGTCCGTGCTGCTTTGCGTGGTGCAACAGTCGTTGCTTGTGACCTTGATGACGAAAAGCTTGAAGGAGCCAAGGAAGTCGGTGCTACTTATACCATCAATTCTGCTAAGGAAAATGTTCACGAGCGTCTGGCTGAGATTACTAATGGTGCGATGCCTGATGTGGTCATTGAGGCTGTGGGTGCTCCTCCCACTTACCAGATGGCCGTCCAGGAGGTAGGTTTTACGGGACGCGTGGTTTGTATCGGCTATGCCAAGGCCGACGTGTCGTTCCAGACAAAACTTTTCGTACAGAAAGAACTTGATATCCGTGGCTCACGAAATGCCGAACCAGGTGACTTCCGTGCTGTAGCAAAATATATGGCTACACATGATGTTCCTTATGACAAGCTGATTACAAAAGTCATCAAACCGGAAGAAGCAGGAGATACGCTTGCCTGGTGGTCACAGAATCCGCAGAAGGTATTCCGTATTCTCGTGGAGTTCTGAAATACCAGAAAACAGCCATCATGAAAAAGCTGTCATTCGTTGTCATTCTCATGTCGCTGGTTTTGCGTGCTTCCTCACAGAGTACGACACAGTACTTATGTAATCCCATTATCCCTGGTTTTCATCCAGATCCCAGTGTCTGCTGTGTGGGCGAAGACTTCTATCTGGTAAACTCTTCATTCCAGTATTTCCCTGGAGTACCAATCTATCACTCTAAGGATCTTGTCAATTGGGAGCTTATCGGTAATGTCCTTGACCGTGAGAGTCAGTTGCCTCTGCGTGGTGCAACGTCGTGGCGAGGAATCTATGCGCCTACCATTCGTTATCACGAGGGCATGTTTTACATGATAACTACGAATATTGGCAATGGTGGTAATTTTATGGTAACAACAACAAACCCGGCTGGTCCGTGGAGTGAACCGATATGGCTTCAACAGCAAGGTATCGATCCATCATTATGGTTTGACGAGGACGGGAAATGTTACATGGTTTCTAATCCTGACAATACCATCATGCTCTGTGAGATAGATCCGAAAACGGGAAAACAACTGACGCCGAGTTGTCCTCTTTGGCGCGGAACAGGCGGACGCTATCCGGAAGGTCCCCATCTATATAAAAAGGATGGATACTATTATCTGCTCATTTCAGAAGGCGGTACAGAATTGGCGCATCGCCTCACGATAGCTCGCAGTCGTCATATTGATGGCCCTTATGAGGCCAACCCTGATAATCCGTTGCTGACCAATTGCTGCCTCGCAGGACAGACGAAGCAACTACAGGGTACGGGACATGGTGATTTCGTACAGGCACCAGATGGTTCTTGGTGGGTGGTTTTTCTGGCTTATCGTCAATTCGAAGGCGCCTATCATCATCTGGGCCGCGAAACTTGTCTGGCTCCTGTTGAGTGGAATGAGGGCGTATGGCCCGTCGTGAATGGTGGCCAGCCTATTGATACGTTGATGGCCTGCAACATGTTACCCCAACAACCCATGAAGCAGCATCGTCGTGGTAGTATTAATGACGGACGGTTAGGGCCAGAGTGGGTCTCTTTGCAAAATCCGAAAAGACCTGCAGAAGTGTGCAAGTTGAAATCATGGAATGATAAGGACGCTTATGGTATTCGACTTTATGCATCCGAGAGTTCGTTAACCGAAAACAACCGTCCCTCGTTTATCGGCATACGTCAGGAAGATGTTGCTTTTTCATTAGAGACAGGACTGGCAGCTCTTTCTAAGGGTGTTGTTGAAGCAGGGTTGTCGGTGTATCAGATTCATGACGGCCATGCGGATTTATTCATCCGGAAGGATGACAGTGGATATAGTGTTGTTTTGCGCTATCGTTTGAAATCTATAGATGTTGTCGTGAAGGAGGAAAAACTCGATGTCGTCCCTCAACTTGTTGGATTGCGTGTCCTCTGTGACGGCAAGAAGTATCGGTTCTTTTACAACCAAAAAGAGCAGGAAGAAAGGTGGGTGGAACTTGGCTCCATCGACTGTTCTCTGCTTAGTACAGAGGTTGTTGGCGGTTTCACAGGTATAACGCTTGGACTCTATGCGCAGGGTGATGGCTTTGCTGAGTTTCGAAGTTTTGACTATTTTTTAAAATAAACCGCCTGTTTTTTCGTTTTGTATAAAGATGTATTATTAACATTAAATTGAAATGATATGAAAAAGTATTTAGCTGAAATGGTTGGTACATTCGTACTGACATTCTTGGGATGTGGTGCTGCTGTCAGCTTGAACTGCGGACAGGATGCAGCATCCGTAGTAGGAACCGCAATGGCCTTTGGTCTTGCTGTCGTTGCAATGGCTTACACCATTGGTGGTATTAGCGGATGTCATATCAATCCGGCAATTACGCTCGGTGTCTTCCTCAGTGGTCGCATGAATGCAAAGGATTGTGCGATGTACATGGTATTCCAGTTTATCGGTGGTATCATTGCTGCTGCAGCATTGTATGGCATCGTGTCAACAGCTCCGGAATTGGCAGAAGGCACAACAACGGGTGCTAATGGATGCAGCGGAGGTGTTGTCAATGCGCTCATCGTGGAGATTGTACTGACAGCGTTGTTCGTTCTCGTTGTGTTAGGTGCAACAGCCAAGACGAATGGTGCTACCAACAACTTTGCAGGTTTGGCAATCGGTTTGTCACTGATTCTGATCCATCTGGTAGGAATCAATTTCACAGGCACATCTGTTAACCCTGCCCGTTCTTTAGGTCCGGCACTCTTCGAGTGTGGCGATGCATTGAAGAATGTATGGGTGTTCATTGTTGGTCCGTTCCTGGGCGGTGCCATCGCATCACTGATTTGGAAGGTGATTGAGCCTGCAGAGCAGAAATAATAGCAAATTGTATAAGTTAGGCGGCATTGGAGTTCCAGTGCCGCTTTTTTGTTAAGTGCATTTTACAAAAGGACAGAGAAAAATCTTGTTGCAATTGATTTATGTTTATTTTCATCCTTTTCAAAAATAAAAATGTCACGAAAACTTGGTGTTCAAAAAAGAAAGTACTAATTTTGCGGAGAGTTTTGAAGATAGATATCTTGAAACAACTCAACAGAGAGCTATTCATTTAAAAATATTAAAAGTACTATGGTAGATTACAAATCACTCGGCTTGGTAAACACCCGTGAGATGTTTAAGAGAGCCATCAATGGCGGTTATGCCATTCCAGCGTTTAACTTCAATAACATGGAGCAGTTGCAGGCAATCATCAAGGCTTCTTCAGATTTGAAGAGTCCGGTTATTCTGCAGGTGTCAAAAGGTGCACGTAACTATGCAAATGCCACCCTGTTGCGTTATATGGCACAGGGCGCAGTAGCATATGCGAAGGAATTAGGATGCGAGCATCCGGAAATTGCTCTGCACTTGGATCATGGTGACAGCTTCGAAACTTGTAAGAGTTGTGTTGACTATGGCTTCTCCAGCGTCATGATTGATGCCAGTTCACTTCCATACGAAGAGAATATCGCATTAACCAAGAAGGTTGTTGACTATGCTCATCAGTTCGATGTAACCGTTGAGGCTGAGCTGGGTGTACTTGCTGGTGTTGAAGACGATGTTGTTGCTGCTGAGTCTCACTATACCAAACCGGAAGAAGTAATTGACTTTGCTACCCGTACAGGTTGCGACTCATTGGCTATCTCTATTGGTACTTCTCATGGTGCTTATAAGTTCACACCGGAGCAGTGCACACGCGACCCGAAGACAGGCAAACTCGTTCCCCCGCCATTGGCATTCGACGTGCTGGATGCTGTCATGGAGAAGTTGCCTGGATTCCCCATCGTTCTTCATGGTTCTTCTTCTGTACCACAGGAGTATGTTGACATGATTAATGAGTATGGTGGCAAACTGCCTGATGCAGTAGGTATTCCTGAGGAGCAGTTGCGTAAGGCTTCTGAGAGTGCTGTCTGCAAGATCAATATCGACTCAGACTCTCGTTTGGCATTTACTGCTGCAGTTCGTAAGACTTTGGCAGAGAAGCCGGGTGAGTTCGACCCACGTAAGTATTGTGGTCCTGCTCGCGACGAAATGGAGAAGATGTACAAGCACAAGATTGTTGAGGTGCTTGGTTCTGACAACAAGCTGGCACAGCTTTAATCGGAAGTATCATAAATAAAGTTGGGGGTGCTAAAATCAGCACCCCCAACTTATTTATTCCTAGGAAGTCCTAGGAGGGCCTAGGAAATCCCTAGGTTTTCCTAGTCATTTAATTTCTTAAAAGCTTTGGGTAGGAAGTCAATAATGTCACTGGCTATCAGGCTTTCTTCTCCTTTTTCTTTTGCGGCCATATCACCGGCAAGACCATGCAGGTACATGCCTAACAGACAGGCATCTGACTGTTTGTAACCACGCACCAAAAGCCCCGTGATAATACCTGTAAGCACATCGCCGCTGCCTGCTGTGGCCATTCCGGCATTACCCGTACTGTTGAAGAATACTTTTCCGTTAGGCAGACACAATGCGGTATAATGTCCTTTCAGTACAATATAGGTCTGCGTGCTTTGTGCCAATTCCTGTGCCTTGCTCAATCGCTCATATTCACCATTGCAACGGGTTCCGGCAATACGGTCGAACTCCTTGGGATGCGGTGTCATAATCAGTCCCTTTGGCAGTTGTTGCATCCATGCACGATGACTTGCCAGTATGTTCAGGGCATCAGCATCGGCCACAATCGGGCATTGAGAACGGCGCAGTTGGGAGATTAATGCAATAGCGGTGTTCTCTTGCTGACCAATACCTGGACCAATGCCTACAGCATCAAAGTCCTCAGCATCAACGGCCTCAGAGAAATAAGTCTCCTCATGATCCATCTGCATAATGGCTTCTGGTACGGCAATCTGCATGATGTTGTAGTTCTTGCGAGGAGTATGCGCTGTCACCTTTCCTGCTCCAGTGCGCAGACAGGCACGTGTGGCAAGAACAGCTGCTCCAGCCATCCCATAGCTGCCAGCGATAATGAGGGCATTACCCATGTCACCTTTATGTACAAACGGATGACGCCCCATGAGCAACGGTCTGATATCGTTCTCTTCAACGACGGTGTATTGTGCCTCTGTCTTGCTGATGTATTCCTGACTGAGACGAATGTCCAATACCTTCAGCTGACCGATAAACTGTTGGTTGTCGGCAAACATAAACGCCAACTTCTTGTGTTGCAGTGTCAAGGTGATGTCAGCATGGATGATATTTGCCTGAATATTATAGGTGTTGTCTTCAGGCATCAATCCGGATGGAACATCAATACTTACAACCTTTGCAGGAGAACTATTGATATATTTCACCAACGAGGCGAAGCCGCCAGCCAACGGCTTATGCAATCCTGAACCGAAGAGTCCGTCAATGACCAATGTTTCCGCATCGAGCGTTGGCGGATCAAACTGCGTACTCACCTCTACAAATTCCTTGATACGTTTGGTTTCCTTCACTCGCTGGCGGTTTGTAATACAGTCTTCAGACAACTTGCCGCTGATATTGAAGAGATAGACAGAAACTTTGTAATCCATTTCTGCCAACAAACGTGCAACAGCCATCGCATCACCACCATTGTTTCCTGGTCCGGCAAAGACAACAACGGGTGTCCGATTGGTCCAAATTTCTGTTATGGCACGCGTCAGTGCTTTTGCAGCGCGTTCCATCAGATCAATTGAGCGAATTGGCTCATGCTCAATCGTGTATCTGTCCAGTTCACGTATCTGGGTACTTGTGAATATTTTCATATCGGGGGCAAAGATACTACAATTTTTTGTTTTTGCTATGGTGAATGGTGTTTTTTTCGTACCTTTGCATCAAAATTAAAGAAATATACGTTATGGACATTGTTAAAATCAAAGACAAGACCTTCAAGACCTCCATACCGGAAGCCGAGATTTTGAAGCATGTGAAAGAGGTTGCCGACCGTATCAACCGCGATATGGCAGACAAGAATCCTTTATTTCTTGCAGTGCTGAATGGCTCGTTTATGTTTGCGGCTGACCTGATGAAGTTGATTACAATTCCCTGTGAAATCTCCTTCGTGAAACTGGCATCGTATCAGGGTGTCATTTCTACAGGTTCTGTCAGAGAGGTGATTGGTATCAATGAGAATCTGTCTGGACGTACGGTTGTTATCGTAGAAGATATCGTTGATACGGGCCTGACGATGAAGCGTATGATAGAGTCTATTGGAACCCGCAATCCTGCATCTGTCCATATCTGCACCTTGCTGTTGAAGCCGGAGAAGTTGCAGGAAGAACTCGATGTGGAATATGTAGCGATGGAGATACCCAATGATTTCATCGTGGGCTATGGCCTCGACTACGACCAGCAGGGGCGCAACCTCAGGGATATATATACGGTGGTGGAATAAAAAATGTTCGACATATCGAAATAACGTCATATCGACATATCGAAATAACGAAAATAACAAGTCAAAATGAAGAATATTGTAATCTTCGGTGCTCCTGGTGCCGGAAAAGGAACGCAAAGCGACAAAATCATTGAAAAGTATGGATTGGGACATATCTCAACAGGTGATGTCCTTCGTAATGAAATCAAAAACGGAACCGAGCTGGGCAAGACGGCAAAGGGCTTTATCGATCAGGGACAGTTGATCCCCGATGAGTTGATGATTGATATTCTGGCCAGCGTATATGATGGCTTCGGTAAGGAACACGCAGGAGTCATTTTCGATGGATTCCCCCGTACGATACCGCAGGCTGAAGCATTGAAAAAGATGCTTGCTGAGCGTGGTCATCAGGTTGCTGCGATGATAGAACTGTTTGTTCCTGAGGACGAACTGATGAAGCGACTTCTGTTGCGTGGTCAGCTGAGCGGCCGCAGCGACGACAATGAGGAAACCATTAAGAAGCGTCTGGATGTTTATCACAACCAGACCTCTCCCTTGATTGAATGGTATGAGAAAGAAGGCATTCACTACCATGTGGAAGGTCTGGGCACGATTGAGGAAATCTTCGCTCGAATAGAGAAAGTGATAGATAATCTTTAGGAAATCCTAGGAAATCCTAGGAAGACCTAGGATAACCTAGAACCTCCTAGAAAACCCTATATTTATAGTAAAAAATGGCCGAGTCGAATTTTGTGGATTATGTAAAGATCAAGTGCCGCTCAGGAAAGGGTGGCAAGGGGTCTATGCACCTTCGTCACGTAAAGTACAATCCTAATGGAGGTCCTGACGGTGGCGATGGCGGTAGGGGAGGAAATATCTATCTTCGCGGCAACCACAACTATTGGACCCTGCTGCACTTGAAGTTCCAACGCCACGTTTTCGCAGAACATGGCGGTAACGGTGGTCGTGACAAGTGTCATGGTACCGATGGCAAGGATATCTATATTGATGTGCCTTGTGGTACTGTTGTCTATGATGCGGAAACCGGCAAATATGTCTGCGATGTGATGCACGACGGCCAGGTGGTCATGCTGCTGAAAGGCGGACGCGGTGGATTGGGAAATTTTCAGTTCCGTACGGCCACCAATCAGGCTCCACGTTATGCACAGCCTGGTGAGCCGATGCAGGAGATGACTGTCATCATGGAGTTGAAGCTTTTGGCTGATGTCGGTCTGGTGGGATTTCCCAATGCCGGCAAGTCAACGTTGCTGTCTGCGTTGTCGAGTGCCCGTCCGAAGATTGCCAACTATCCGTTTACGACTTTGGAACCGTCGTTGGGTATCGTTGCCTATCGTGACAACAAGTCTTTTGTAATGGCCGATATTCCAGGTATCATAGAAGGCGCCAGCGAAGGAAAGGGATTGGGTTTGCGCTTCCTCCGACATATCGAGCGCAACTCTCTGTTGTTGTTTATGGTGCCTGGTGACACCGATGATATCAAGCGCGAATATGAGATTCTGCTCAATGAACTCAGCAACTTCAATCCTGAGATGCTCGACAAGCATCGCGTATTGGCTGTTACCAAGTGCGACCTTCTGGACGAAGAGTTGATTGAGATGCTTCGTGAGACGCTGCCCGATGATCTCCCAGTCGTTTTTATCTCTTCTGTTACAGGCTTCGGAATCGATGAACTCAAGGATGTGCTGTGGCGTGAACTTAATAGTGAGAGCAATAAGCTGCAGAGCATCACCAGCGAAGATACGCTTGTTCACCGTGATAAGGACATGAGTCGCTTTGCCGCTGAGATGATGGCAGAGGGCGAGGACGATGATATCGAGTTCATCGATGAGGATGATATTGAGGACGTAGAAGACTTGGAAGACTTTGAGTACGAAGAAGACTGAGGTGCCCGTCTTGCACCATTATCAGATAGCCGACGGCGTAGTAGCCTTCAGCAGCACCCGACAAGGTGGTGTCAGTGAAGGCTCCTATGTCGCTTTTAATGTGAACCACTATTGTGGCGACCATCCTGCACATATCGCAGAAAACAAACAACGTCTCTGTAAGCAACTCGGTATCGATGAATCACACTTGGTGTATCCGCATCAGACACATCAAACAGAAGTGCGAGTCATTGATGAGGCATTCCTTTCATTGTCTGATGAAGACCGTCAACCGTTGTTAGAAGGTATTGATGCCGTGATGACAAATCTTCAAGGCGTATGCATCGCAGTATCCACAGCCGACTGTATTCCCGTTTTGCTCTATGATGAGGCCCATCACGCTATCGCTGCTGTTCATGCAGGATGGCGAGGAACGGTTGCTCGTATCGTTGAAAAGGCTATTGCTGCAATGCAACATACCTATCAGACTAATCCCCATCAGCTGAAGGCCGTCATAGGTCCTGGTATCTCCCTGAAAAACTTTGAGGTAGGCGATGAGGTATATGAGGAATTCGAGAAGAATGATTTCGCAATGTCCCAAATCGCCGCGAGGTATCCTAAAAATCCTCAAGCTGCCCAGTCAATGGTACATAGTAAATCGTCCAATTGTGAAATCTCCTGGCATCTCAACCTTCCCCGCTGTAATCAGATGCAGTTAGAAGGCGAAGGGGTACAGACAGAAAATATCCACATGTCAAACATTTGTACGTATGACCATGTGGATACCTTCTTTTCTGCTCGCCGATTAGGCATCAACAGCGGCAGAATCCTAACAGGGATTTTAATGCTTAATTCTTAATTCTTAATGCTTAATTATCGAGCGAAGCTCAATCTTTTTACGTGACATTGCAGCAGTTTGCCATTACCATCGCGTAGGTGCATGCCGCTACCTTTGCAATAGCGGAACATATTACATTCACCGCAGTCGTCCTTGTGCATCCACTTACGGTCGCGGTACAGTTGGAAACGGTTTTCCCATACATCCATGAAGTCGTCTTGGTAGATGTTGCCTTGTTGATAGTCTGAGCGGATGCTGGAGCAGGCAGAGATGCTGCCATCGATGAGAACGGAGCCGACTGTGATGCCTGCCTTACAGAAGAAACCATAGTCGCGAACGTCTAATTCGTATTCCCCCACAAATCCCTCACAGCCGTATGCTGTTCGGATGAGTCCTTCACGGCGTGTCTCACGGATGAATTCCAGCAGTTGGCGGAAATGTTCGTCAGTTAATAACACTTCTGGTGTTGTTGCAGCACGGCCAACGGGGAACACGTCGAGCAGGCGCCAAGAGGGTACACCTTTTTTTATAAGGTACTCGCGCAGGGCAGGCAACTCGCTGAAGTTATGTTCTGTGGCACAAGTGACGATATCCCATACGATATGCGGCTCTGTGCGCAACAGGTCAATGGCATCGGAAACAGCACGGAAGCTGTCCTTATTGCCACGCATCCAGTTGTGGTTCTCTTCCAAACCGTCGAGGCTGATCGTCATCGCGTGCATACCGGCATCAACCAACTGGTGGAATAGTTTAGGTGTAAGGTACAGTCCGTTGGTGACCATTCCCCACGGGAACCCGTGTTCGTGAATAGCTCGGCAACACTCCACAATGTCTTCCCTGACCAATGGCTCGCCACCCGTGATGATGACGAAAACCTTTCGCGAGTCGGTTTTGGCAGCGATGCTGTCAAGTACGCGGATGAAATCCTCCATCGGCATGTCGTCGTGTCCGGCAACCGTCTTGCAGTCGCTGCCGCAATGGCGACAGTGCAGATTGCAGCGTAGCGTACACTCCCAAAACAACTGATACAACGGATGGTCAGCAATGATATGTTGCTGTATCTTCCGTTGTATCTCCAGACCTAAGCGTTTCCTCAGCGAGAGTCCGCGATACTTCATTTCTTTTTCTGGTATAAATCGTCCAGCTGTTGTTGAACCTTGGCACTTTCGCCATTCAGACTGTCAATGGAGTGCTGTACGGCGTCCATTTGTTTTTGAGCATCTTCACGCTGTCTTGCCTGACGCTCTTCCATGCGTGCAATAGCCTCCTCCATCATGTTAGGACCGCCATACACACATTCGGCACGTCCGATGTTCTCATAGTCGGAACGCATCTTTGCCAATTTCGCATGGTTGTCAGCAATCTGTCGTTGGATATTATCCATCTTACCTTCCAACTCAGCGCGTTTCTGCTGTATTTCCAGATTGCTCTGCGAACGGCAGGATCCGAATCCGAGTGCTACAAATGCCGTAGAGAGGCATGATAGCACTAGTGGGTTGAGCCATTTGATTTTCATAATTATAATGCTTAATTCTTAATGCTTAATGCTTAATTATCGAACGTAGTTCAATGCTTAATTAATAATGACGAAAATTCTAACTTTATGTTCCTCCTCCTAATGGGGGAGGTTAGGAGGGGGCTTTTACTTCCTTCTATTCGCCCGTTGTTTACGGTATTTCGCTTTCTGCATGGCAGAACCGCTACCGTGAGCACCCGTTATATATTTCTTCTTTTTGGCTTTCGTCTTCACCTTATCATCGTTCTTGGGTTGAGACGTGCCGCCGCGTTTGAAGTTTATACCGCTAATCAATATGTCTTGAAAATCATCCATTTCTTCAATGCCTTAAGTTTCGGGAGTAAAAGTGGGAGTTAACTCGCTTCACTCGTGGGAGTTAAAATGGACAATAGATTTTGTAGCTGGCAAAACTTCCGTCCTGCGCGTAGCGCATAACTCCCTAGGCCGAAGGCCTATAACTTCCTATTTAACTTCCTATTTAACTCCATAATCGATTAGTGATGAAATAATCTTACGCCAGTAAATGCCATAGCGATACCATATTTATCGCAAGTCATGATCACATGGTCATCGCGGATGCTGCCGCCTGCCTGTGCAATAAACTCCACACCGCTCTTATGGGCACGCTCAATATTATCACCAAACGGGAAGAAGGCATCGCTGCCTAAGGCTACCTTCGTGTTCTGGGCAATCCAGGCTTTCTTCTCTTCTGCCGTAAATACTTCCGGTTTTTCTGTGAAGAACAACTGCCAGGTACCATCACGCAATACATCCTCATATTCATCGCTGATATACACGTCAATGGTGTTGTCGCGGTCAGCACGGCGGATATCTGCCTTAAACGGCAAGTTCATCACTTTCGGCGACTGGCGCAGCCACCAGATGTCGGCCTTCTGTCCAGCCAGACGAGTACAGTGGATGCGGCTCTGCTGACCAGCTCCAATGCCGATAGCCTGTCCGTCTTTTACGTAGCAAACACTGTTACTTTGGGTATATTTCAAGGTGATGAGTGCAATGATCAAGTCGCGTTTTGCATCATCTGTAAACGTTTTGTTCTTGGTCGGTATGTTTTCAAACAATGCAGGATCGTCCAGACGAATCTCATTACGTCCCTGCTCAAAGGTAATGCCGAACACTTGTTTGCGCTCGATGGGGTCGGGTACGTAGTTCGGATTAATCTTGATGACGTTATAGGTACCCTTGCGTTTTGCCTTTAGAATCTCGATGGCTTCCGGCGTGTAGTCAGGTGCAATCACACCGTCGCTCACCTCACGTTTAATTAACGTCGCCGTAGCAGCATCACAGGTGTCGCTCAATGCCACGAAGTCACCATACGAACACATACGGTCGGCGCCGCGGGCACGGGCATAAGCACAGGCGAGGGGAGAAAGCTCCATTTTGATGTCATCCACGAAATAGATTTTCTTCAGCGTGTCGCTCAAGGGAAGACCTACGGCAGCACCAGCAGGGCTTACGTGTTTGAACGAGGCTGCTGCAGGCAGACCTGTAGCCTGCTTCAGTTCCTTCACCAGCTGCCATGAGTTCAGAGCATCTAGGAAGTTGATATAGCCAGGACGGCCATTCAATACTTCAATGGGCAACTCGCCTTCTTCCATATAAATGCGTGAAGGCTTCTGATTCGGATTACATCCGTACTTCAATGCAAGTTCTTTCATATCTTTTTACCTGATTCGATTGTTTTGCCTTAATGGGAGTTTAGAGATGACAAAGGTACTAAATTCTATGGACAATACAAAAAGAAAAAACTATTTCTTTTCAAAAGCATAACTATGACCTTTCAAAAGCATACCTTTTACCGATCAAAAGGACACCTTTTGCCTTGCAAAAGCATAGTTTTTACCCTTTTACTTCAAAAACACTACGACACTACACCAAAACCTTCGGGAACCCCCATAAATAAAGACCTTGCGTTTGGTGTAGTCTTTGACCAAGACTACATCAAAGGAAATCCCTTTATCCATCGGCCTTTTCAGCATTTTTGGTGTAGTGTTGTAGTCATTTCGTTCAAACCTTCAAAATTTACAACTGCATACCTCCAACTGCAATACTTGTATCCATACAAAACAACAGCAGCTGCAACTACAAGAGTTGCAACTGCTGTCCATATAGAGTTTTGATGTAATCGTTTATTCCCAATCGTCCCAAAAGGTGAAGCTTCTGGCACCCATGTCGTTTGCAGTATCGCTATCACCTTCCATTTCTGGCTTTGGGGTGTTAGAACTGTCGTTTGGATCCGCATTGCCTAGTTGTGTGCCAGGAGATGTCCCCAGCATGATGGCATTAAATTGTACCTTAACAACACAGGTCTGAGGACTACTATATATTTTTTTCATAATGGTACTTTTCCTTTAAATTATTCATTTTTATTTGATAACAACTTTCTTTCCATTGACAACGTAGATTCCCTGTGGAAGGTTCTTCATAGAGCCTTTGCTTACAAGTTGTCCTTGCAGATTGTAAACGTATCCGTCAATGTAGTTTTTGTTTCCATTAACTTCGTCTTCAATTACAGAAATACCTGTTGTCTGGTTGTTACCATCATCAACATCTTCAATTAGTGTGGTGAGAGCCTTCGCATTGCTTGCATTCTTCGGACGCAGCCAAGCACGTGTAGCTTTTACAGCAGCAGTAGTAGTTCCTGTAAATCTTCTGAAGTTTCCACTAGTATTCATATAGTAGTCATTGGTCTGCAAACCATCAGCCAAATAGCTATATGTTGCCATCATGGTGTAGTCGTCGCATGAACCTGTGATGTTGTCGATCTCGGTATCCTCTATTTGAACACCATTAAATGTTACCGAAGTGAGTGGTGTTCTCGGATAAATCATTATCGGTGTTCCTGCAACGATCATCTTGTACCAGTGACGCTTCATGCTAATGACATTATTATTGTCTCCGGTAATATTGTCAAAATGGATTACGTCAACATTCTTTTCACTTGTTCCAAGTGCCTGTTGTAATGCCGTCTCACTTACACTGAACGGCAACACGAGTGTGGTCCATGTGTTTTCTTTGAAGGTACGGTTAAGCGTAACGTTTACAGTCTTGCCAGTATTGCCGGTAATATAGTCTTGTGATGTAGTTGCATCTGCATTAATTTCTACTGTTGTACGAGCAGAAACATTCTCAGTTGGTACAAACTGGAATCCACGCAGACCAATTTTTGTACTTTCACCAATAAAGTAGTAGGTCTTACCAGCTTTCACCTCGAAGGTATACTTCGCATAACCACCTGATGCCAGTACATAGCCGGTTTGGTCGTCGCTGTTGTCAATGTACTGTCCGTCATTGATACTGATGGCCTGACCCGTATGGACTGCAAATGGTTTGATAGGATCACCAACATTTACATAGTTCTTGTCCAAGTCTGCTTTATAGAGATTGTAGATTGCAGCAGTCTCTTCACGATTCGGACCCTTATTGATGACTTTCTTGTAATAATTTACATAGTTCGGATCAGATGGTGCTGGCGCATCAGTGATCTTAGTTACCGAAGTACCTCCGCTTGGAAGAGTTTTGAAGAGTTTGCCATCACTCAAGTGGAGATACTGGGTGTAAGCAGCATCTTCAGACATAGTTGTGCCCGTACCAGTCCAGTGAGAATCCATCCAGCCATCAGTCTTTGCTGCTGTAGCCTGAATCTTTGTCCAGTTTTCACTCAGACGAGCAGAACTCCACATCTGTGGAACGTTGTTCACAACCTTCACTTTCTGACTCTTACCCTGCTCATCTACGAGGTAAACAGGACGCAGACGAAGAACATTGTCAATAAAGTAAGTATCGTCCTCGTAAAGGAGCGCACCTTGCTGGAGAACCCAAATAGTGAGGTCACCATCACGCTCTGGCTCGAAGCGTACATAAGAACCTGAAGCAGGGACGCTGAAGGTCTTCTGATGAACTGTTGGAGCAGGGTGCTCAGCATCAACGGCAGTACGTCCGTCTGTTCGATAGAGATATGCATGTCTGAAGTTTCTTCTATTCTCATCACGTACGTTGTCATCGTTCTTCAAACTATATGTACCTACGCCGTCGATTGGGGCACCAATAGCTGCGTCAGCGATGGTCATTTCAATCCATTCCTTACCAGCTTTCTGTTCATTCTTCTGATCATCGTATGGCATTTTTCCACCAAGAGTTGCAGTAATATATGGTTGAGCATACATCTTGCTAGTAGTTCCGCCATTGCTGTTGGTTTCTCCTTGAATAGAATTCTTATTAACTTTATAGCCCTTGGCATTCTCCGTACCTGTCTCTTTTGTACTTACGACAAGTCCTGCATTTGTAGAAATCGTGAATCCATCATCTGCAAAGATACCACGCTTATCAACATCCTTCCATGTTTTGCCAGCTGTTGTGGTCTCTGTAACAGCCTCCCAAACATTTCCGTAGGTAGCGGTGCTAATAGTAAAGTTGGCTGTTGATACAGGACTTTGTGCATCTTCCAAGATGGTGATAGCCTGACCAATTGTGGTCTTTCCTACAGTAAATGGATAACCCTCTGAGTATATTAACGTTGTAGCGTTGTCAGCAGGAACATCGCCATTGGTGGTGTAGAAGATAGTACCTGTTACAGGGTTCGGATCAACGATACGAATCTGAGTAGATGGGGTGATATCGCGTGATTGTCCGTTATACCATTTCTTTCCATTAAGTTCGAAAGTAGAAGCATCTTCTGTGCTATAACCATACCAAGTTGCGCCATTATCCGTTGAAATCTGGAAGAATGGCTTGTTCATTTCAGAAGAGTATTGATATACAGATGGAATGATTGCACTGTATATTTGCGCTACAGGGTCGTATGCAACAGCTGTAATTGTCACATTTCCGGAGATAACAACCTTGCTCAAACCAGAGTACTTATAAGTGTTTGAAGCACCAATGACAGGATCTTTTCCGTCTGTTGTGTAATAAATCACAGCACTTGGATAAGCACAGGCAATCTGTACAGTCAACTCATTGGTGTTATACTTATATGGTTCAGCAACACCACTTGGGTCGAATGTAGGAGCAGGCAGAGGTGCTTTTTTGGTGTAGCTTTCAGAAACAATTACACTATATTGTTCTTTGTTATTTGGATTATATGCAATAGCTTTTACGGTATGTGTGGCATCATCTGCCATAGTAAAATCAACAGTAATAGTTGCTGTGCTTTCGCCAATCTTTTTGCTTACACTACCCGTATGAGCAATGTAGTTAGTTGTCGGTGTTACATTTGAAGCGGGAACAACAGGATCGTTGCCGTCTGTCGTATATACAACATCCCAGTTTTCAGGAGCAGTGATGGTGTATGTCATCATACCCGTAAAGTTACGGCTTTGAGGATTAATGGTTGGAACTTCTTTATCGGCATCGTAAATATATACATAGAAGTCTGCTGTTGATTCATCCGTTGTACTAGTGTACTGTGGTTCGCCAGACTTTCCTCCGTGTTGTTCACCACCGAGGTATGTTGCAGTTACTTTAATTCGGCCTTCTTTATTAGTCAATGAAGTTACAACACCAGTTGAAGCATCTATCTTAACATCGCCTTCATCGCCAACAGTAAGACCGCCATTGTCCGTGATTTCGTATTTAATCTTTCCTGCGTAGTCGCTTACTTCCTGTGCCTCACCAAGATCATAGTTAGTTGGATCATCATAGTTCTTCTTGTTGTACCACATTACTTTATAATAAGGCAGAGCAGTGCTGGTCTTCACATTGATATTCTGGTTAGGATATGCAGTTGTTTTCTCTGGATTGCGATAGAGACGCAGATCAGTATCATAGAGATACCAATATTCGGTATAAGTCTGCTCACTGATATAGTCAGCTCCATTATAATCTACATTTCCTTCGGTTGTTGAAGTATAATGCTTAATCTGTACAGAAGTAAAGCGACGTTTCGCTACCTCAGTAGAAACGACAGGAACGCTACCCTTTCCTTGCTGTACTGCTTTCTCGTTGATTAGTTGTTCTGTAGTATATACGGTACCCGTAGAGAACTTGCCATATACAAGAGTTCCGTTACCAGTTGGCTTTGTCTTCGAAGCGCCTTCACCGTATGCAACAACGTTCTCAGCTGTGTTCATAATCTTACGTCCATCTTTATTCAGTGACGCGTTAGCATCAGGTGATACTGGGTCATAAGTAGGCTGGTCTGGACGATCATGTGAAACAATCTTTGGGAACTTCAGACGTGCAACGGTACCACGAAGGTTATACTTCTTTGTGTTTGCATCGTAGGTTGTTGCTACAACGTTTACAGTGACATAGTCTTCACTGCCAAGATTGTCATCAATATAGATAGGAATACCACGACGGTATTGGAATATACGCTTTTTCTTATCAATAGATGGATTTGCAGGAATTACAGCAGCATCACCCTTCTGTGCGTAGCTGAACCAAATAGCATCGCCCTCGTTCTTTGGTTTCGCATAGATAACACGACCATTGGGGAATCCATTATTGAATATACCCGAATCGAATACATTTACTTTGTCTGCATAGGTATTATCTGTACCACTAACAGTAGAAGTTGCAAGTGTTATCGGGGTGGTGCAATCGGCGTCCCAGAAGAAGTCAACTTGGATGTTGGCTGTCTTCTCAATGATGGTTACTGTCAGTTCGGTTGTAACGGCAGTTGTTGAAGAGAAGGCAGATGCATATGCCTCCTTTGGCGTTGCAGTAACCGTAATCTTTCTGGTAGCACCAACGGCAGCTTCACCATCATTGTCTCCTGTGTTAATTCTACCGGTTTCTGAATTTACAGTGATCTTGGTATAGTTTGTTCCAGTGCCAGAGCCTGTAGCATAGGCAAAAGTAAAGAAGTCTGTATAGTCTGGCTCATCCTCTTCCTCTCCAAGAACGTAGGTGGTGTATCGTCCAGAACCGTCATCCATCAGACGAATACCCAGAAGATTACCTTTTTCATCCGTTATTTTCGGAGTAATATTGGAGAACTGACCTTGCTGAATCTCTTGGTTCTCTGCAGCAACCAAGTATGATGATGTAGGACCATAAACCGTATACGCTGTTGAGGTATAGGATGAAGGCAGGTAGTTCTCATTACCTGCAAAGGTAACGGTCAGAGTGGCAGTTCCAGAAGCCTTTGGAATAATGTTGTTAAAGTAGAAACTGCTACTATTGCCAAAGCTTCCTTCTGGGATATATACATTACTTACATCAAGAACTGAAGGATCGGATGAGGTAATCGTAAAGTTTGAAGCATCTGCAGTGTAGGTGATAGGTTCTGCTGCACCATCAGAAGGCGTAAATGTCACGCGATGGTTGAAGTGGTTGTCGGTAGAGGCGGTACTGCCAGTACCTACATTCTTTTCGTACGTATTGCTACCAGAGTCACGCAGGTCGAGTGTTTTACGAGTTTCGGTCTTTACCTGAATGCTATAAAGCTTAACTTTACTCTTTGTAGTTTCCAAGGTAACATAACCATTAGCAGAAGCGGTCAAGGTAGCAGTTGTCTGTGTTGCATCAGAAAGAATCTTTGTTGCTCCAGCGTCTCCATCAACAGTTGCGCCAGTGATTTTGAATCCAGCTTCGGTATCGCCGTTACCTCCATCAAAGGTAACAAGGACTTTCTGTCCTGTTGTTACAGGAACTTTGATAAGCATTGCCGAATTGGTGAATGTCATATAGGAGCTGAACAGACGAATCTGTCCTGCCTCAAGACCTCCGCTGTTGTTTCTTGATAACCCTAATTCGTAAATTTGTGAGTTTGTGTTGGCAGTGTTGTATGCCGTGTTCTGTGTTGCGGTAAATTTATTCTTATAATAGTCACCGCTCTTTTCCCATTCCGTATCATTGATGGTGTTGGTGACATTCAATGTGGTAAAGTTCCATTTTTCAGAAACAGTTGTCGGAGTAACGTTAACCGTATATACTGCATTTTCTGCAGCGTTGAAGAAATCACTTGCAGCAGCAGATGCTGTAATAGTAGATGTTCCATCTTCTCCACTCAGCGTAATGAGAGGAGGGGTATTACGGTTAGTTGACTTAACTGTTGCAACATCTGTGTTGTTATTGGTGATAGTAACATCATAATTACTTGGATTCGTAGTCAATACAGGTGAGGTATATTCACTGCCAGATGTAACACTGTCTGAAGGCCTATCCCATGTTAGCGTAGGAGTAACTTTCGCGTCATTAAGTGCTGCACTACCAGTAAGAGAATAGTAAATGGTGAAACTCTTGATGTATATGGTTCCACTGACAGCTGTCATCGTGAAAGCATTAACTCCATTTCCAGAATTCAGATTGGGGAACGAGAATGATGATACATTGTTTATCTCCTGATTCGCACCTAAGCCGCTAACAGTAACGGTACCATTGGTTTTATCGCTACTTGGATAGGTTACAATGTCAACACGTGTGATTTTGATATCACCCGTACCACTTTTTTGTGGTGTAATGGTAAATGTACCGATATTTGAGTCATTATTCTTGCGAATGGTAATACCATCACCATTGTTAAATTTGATACCATCTTTCCCAGAGAATGTGAAAGCAAAACCGCCAAGTGTGCGATCAAGGCCATCGTCGGCATTCAGGCCGTTGCTGTTTGCCACCTTTGAGTAGCGCATGTCGTCAATGGTAATGGTCTTGTTTGCAGTTACAACCGGTGTGTTGATAGTCAGACCGTAACTTGCACTCGCTGTATTATAGAAAGGATTGCTAGTGCCATCAAAGTTAGCTGTAATTGTAGCTGTACCAGCAGCAGTACCTGTGTTCACACCCGCTTTGCCAGTAGAAAGGTGGTACTGATTGAAGGTGGCGTTGCTTCCTTCTGCATTACTTACAGTATAAGAATCAGCACGGAAATACTGATCACCCATCATCAAGCGACTATCAATCTGGTAGTCGGTGATATTAGGATCAGCAGTACCTGAAGTGTTGGGGCTAAAACTCAGCGATGGTGTTTGCTTGCTGTAGCTCATTGCCTTGTCAGTCTTAACGTAAATTTGGCTGATGGCGGGACGTTTTGAAGAGGTAATAAACGAAATCGTAGCAGTTCCTGCTCCATCTGAGTTCTGCCAAATCAACTGATCCTGTTTTGTTGTTGTATAGGTGTTGGCACCAACACTGGTAACATCTGAGAATGTTCCTTCATCACCAACAATTACCAGTTGGGTGATTTTGGCGGAACTATTTGTACTATTTACCGCTACAGTGAAAGAGTTGTTAGATAGAGCAGTATTGGGACTCAACAAAAGTGAAAAGTCGTCACCAGAAGTTTGTGACTGCCATCCAGAAGTGGTTATGTCAAAACCATAAATGCCTGTGCGTCCAGGACCATAAGTCAGATGCTCAAAACGCAAATCAGCTATATTGATTACATAATCGTATTCAGTTGGTGTGGCATCGCTGTAAGTTACAGTGATGTTGGTAATATCAAACTCAGTATTACCAGAACTTCCAACAGTGAATACTACAGAGGAAGAGTTTCCTGTCCATGTAAGCACTTCGTTTGTTACGGAATAGCTATCTCCGCTCGGGCTTACAGTGATTTCACTGGTTGTTGGAATTGTTTTGGGAGTTCCTGCCGTTTGATCCGTAAAAGTGATGGCAATACTTGTAATAGACTTACCTTCTGCTGCGGAAACCGACGTTGTTGACTCTTTTTTTATCCGGCGATAGCCAGTTTGGTCACTAGTTGTACCACTGAATGTTACAGTAATGTCATTTACGATTTGACTATTACTTTTCCATTTCGTGGCAAAGCTAAAGTCAGCGTTATCCGCCCACACATTTCCTATACCGAATACGGATAGGAGCATGAGAAAAGTGATTAGCTTTTTCATCATCGTTGTTTGAGTTTAATAGTTATATTTTTTGAATTTATTATTTTGAATTCCTTTATATCTTGAGTCTTCAGGAGTAGATACCTATATATAAGGCAGATGGTTCTGTCGAACAAAACGCGAATTTGGGTGCAAAATTATTAAATATTATTGACTGTCGGCTTCTTTTCTCGCAAATTTTACTTATTTTTTACGTAAAGGTTTGCATAGCAAGACTTTAAGTGTTTTGTTGACAATAATCAAACAATGACTATCTAATAAAAAATTATCCTACCATCCTGCACCTAAACTGATTATCAAATAGTTACAACTGGTTTTTAACACTTTATCCTGCACCTAATCCTGCTTTTTATCCTGCACCTAATTTTAAAAAACCACTTAGACTACGAAGAAAACAAAAACAACAGATTTCATCTTGCAAGAATATTGGAACGAAAAGCAATTGGAGCATTACCATTATTTGGTAACACGATTACCAGGGCTTGGTAACACGATTACCAGGGCTTGGTAACATGATTACCAGGGCTTGGTAATGACGTTACCAGATTATTGGACAAATTCTGGTAATTTAGTTAATGAATGTGAATTAATTCTTTCTTTGCAATGCGCTTTTACAAAAAAAGCGACCAAAAGGATGTAGCAATATCTTTACTATTATCGTTAAGGTTAACGTTATTGTTGACTTAGGTGCAGGATAAAAGCAGGATTAGGTGCAAGGATAAATCATGGAAAACTGCATCTAAGTTGCTGATAATCAGCTTAGGTGCAGGATGGTAAGATAATTTTCGGCTAAGATATGGTTGTATTGATTATGTAGTGTACTGAATAAGTTGACAAAATTTGAGTTCAACTTATGGGAAGAAATGTAAAGAAATCGAAAGAAGAAAGTTTGGAGATTCTTCGTGAGTACCTGACCACCTATCAGTCTAAACGTTCCATATGCCGAAAATATGGATTAGATCCTAACTGGGTTTCGAGGAATCTGATTAAATTTGCAGTCGGAGACAAGAAAGGAGGAGCGCCGATGAAGAAATTGCCAGGTAATGCAGACGTTGAGAAGAACTATCGTGAGGCCGATCGCGAGGGTCTTCTGCGTCGCATCCGTGAGTTGGAAATAGAGCTTCGCAAGACAGAAATGGCGCGTGATGCCTATGATGAGATGATTCGCCTTGCCGAGCAGTACTACAACATCCCAATTAGAAAAAAATCCGGTGCCAAGTAGTTGAGAGCTTGTCGCAGAAGGACCGTCCTGGTGGCCACTATACCAAGACGGCTCTCTGTGAACTGCTTGGCATCAGCCGTAATGGCTTTTACAAGCATGAGGAGAGTGAGGCTGAGTTTGGAATCCTAGTGACGAGCATCGTGATGTACTGTCGCTGGCTGCGTGCGGAAGACCGCTTGCCAAAGGGTGGCTGTCGCGAGTTGCATACCCTATGCTGTGAGTACTTCGGCAACAAGTTCAAGATTGGCCGTGACCGCTTTTATGATGTGCTGCGTGCCAATGGGTTGATGCTCCGCCAGAGGCATTACCGCCCCCGTACGACAGACTCGCGCCATCACTTCCATATTTATGAAGACCTGCTGAACACCACACCGAAATTCGTGGCGAAAGCCTGCGGAGAGATGATGGTTGCAGACATTACCTATGTCCGCTATCGGGACGGATTCCTCTACCTGTCGTTGCTGACGGACTGCTACAGCCGCTACATCATCGGCTGGTGCTTGAGTCTGACACTTGAGACGGACGGGCCGCTGGAGGCTCTACAGATGGGGCTGGCCTTCTATCGGAGCCACCGCATCAGCATCAAGCCGCTCATCCATCACTCCGACAGGGGTATCCAGTATGCGTCATTCAGGTACACAGATCTGCTGAAAGCCAACAAGATACGCATCAGCATGACACAATGCGGCGACCCGCTGCACAACGCATTGGCTGAGCGTATGAACAACACGGTGAAGAACTCATGGCCATATGCCTATGAGAATATGGGCTTTGAGCAGGCACAGAAGGCCGTGGCCAATGCCATCATGATGTACAACACGGCCCGTCCACACAGTGCCTTGGACATGAGAACACCCTTCCAGGTAGTCACAGGCGTCAGCACCAATCCGCTGCTCTCACCAACGGAGGCAGACCTGACGCAGATGTCTCTTGGGGGGTCTTTGCCCCCCGCCGACAGCATCCCCCCGAGTGTTTTTCATGGTTAAATTCTGTTGATTATGACGTATTCTCAATTTGTTGTCATATCTTTGCCCCCGTAAACCTGATTTAGGAATAACAGAAAAATCTGTCAACCGAAACGGGAACAAAGCGTTTCATGTGTCAACTGTCTTAGGAATAAGCAGAACACAACAATAATAATGTAAACAATTTGGATTGTAAACCAATATTGATATTAAGAGTATAAACTGTCAACCTAAATCAGTACACCTCAAACTGGAACTGGAACGCACGACACTTGTATTTTCTTGCTAAAAAGCTGAATATCAATAAGATACGGAATTATTAAACCTAAAATACCAACGATGTACAC
>CADBAP010000003.1 GCA_902792685.1 uncultured Prevotellaceae bacterium | reverse complement strand
CAGTCAGCAGTCGAAGACCAAGGAAAACTGGCATCGCCTGCTGATGGCAATGGGCATCAACACGGTGGTATATTCTATTTTGTCCACAGCTGTAATGACCTTGATGTTTACCTTTGTGCTGCCGTTGTTGCGTGAGATTCTTCCTGGCTGGAATCTTCATTGGTATGCGAACGCCATCTGTGGGTTGCTCACAGTACTGATGGTCTCACCTTTCCTGCGTGCCATCGTGATGAAAAAGAACCGCTCTCTGGAGTTCCGTTCGTTGTGGACGAACCGCGTGAACCGATTGCCGCTGCTGTTTACCATCCTGGTGCGTATCATCATCGCAGCCTCCTTCGTGTTCTATATAGTGAACTTCCTGTCTCGCTTTGCCAATGCGCTGATTGCTGCCATTGCGCTGATTGCTGTTGCCCTGATGGTGCTGTCACGTCAGTTGAAGCATCGCAGCATCAAACTGGAGCGTATGTTTATCCAGAATCTGCGTTCGCGTGATATCATGGCACAGATAAACGGCAAGAAACGTCCGTTGTACGAGGGACATCTGTTGGATCGGGATATCCATATCAGCGAGTTTGAGATTCCTGAGGATTCCCTGTGGGGCGGACAGCGATTGGACCAGTTGCGTATCGGCAGTCGTTTTGGCGTTCACGTGAGCAGCATCCTGCGTGGCAAGCGCCGTATCAATATCCCTGGTGGCGACACACAGCTGTTTCCTGGTGATGTCATTCAGGTAATCGGCAACGACAAACAGCTGGCGGCAATGGGTGTTTCACTGAATGACGAACAATATATGGAAGACCCGTTGGAAGAGAAACCTGAAACCCGTTTGCGTCAGTTGATTCTCACCTCCGAGAGTCCGTTTGTGGGGAAGACGCTGCGCGACAGCGGTATCCGCGACCAATACAATTGTATGGTTGTGGGCATAGAAAAGGGTCAGGAGAACCTGACCCTCATAGACCCGTCTCATCAGTTTATGGCGGGCGATATTATCTGGATTGTAGGTGAGGAAGACGCACTTAATCATCTACAATCGTAATGCGTCCCTGTGGCTGTGCATAAGCCTGTGGAACCTTCCCGTTGAGAACTTTCTCCATATATTCGGAAAGAACATCACGTGTGATGGTTCCTGTCTCACGAAGAACACGACAGTCTTTGAAGATATCGTAATAACCGCCACCTTTATAATAACTGCTGACAGCAAGTGTATAGGTAGCTGCCGGATCAAGCGGCTTATAGGTGCCGTCGGCCTGTAATACGGCTACATCGCTGATGGTGTGGCTGGCTGAATGAATGGTATATTTGATACCTGAGCACTGTGGAAAACTACCGTCTTCCTGTGGTACCAGACGTGTACACTTGGTCAGCATCTCCAGAATCTGTGCACCTGTTGCTTCAATCTTACACATCGTATTGTCGAAGGGGTCTAACGATACGATATCTCCATAGGTAATGTTGCCTGCAGGCAGGTCGTTACGGATGCCGCCACCATTCTGGAAAGCAATCTCGGCCTGCATCGCATGACGATAGGCATCTGTGACGAGGTCGCCTGAGCCGGTCTCTAATCTACGTACCAGTCTGACACCTTTCTCATCATATACTTTCAGAGGGAACTCGCTGGTGCAGACCACACGTGAGGTGACCTCTTTCAACTGTGCATCAACGTTCTTCACTGCTTCGTTGACACGCTCGCTCTGATAGCTTATTTCTGCTGCAGGAATCAATGTCGTGGTAAAGCGGCCGTCACGGGTGATGAGGAGTTTACCGATATTGGCAAACTGCGTACCTGTCTGTGAGATGGGCACAGCCTTGCCCTCCAGATTGTTCACCTTGTCAGCAGGAATCGTAGAGTGGGTATGACCGTCGAGTACTACATTGACGCCTTTGGTGGCAGCAATCATCTGGTGGGAATCAATATTCATGTCAAACGGATCCTCACCCACATGTGACAGAATCACCACATAGTCGGCTCCTTCGCTGCGTGCTTTATCGACAGCCTGCTGCAGCACGTTGTAGAAAGTCTTCTCGCGCAAGTCGTAGAGCTGGTTGCCAGCCTCGTCGTAGAAGGAATAACCCTCACTGTTCATCGTCTCTGGTGTGGTAGCGCCTACGAAAGCAATGCGTTTGTTGCCAAACTGCTTAATAATATAAGGTGAATAGTAGGGCACATCTGTGTTCATCTCAAAGAAGTTGGCACAAACCACAGGAGCACCCACATTGGCCATCACCTCTTTCATACGAGGTACACCATAGTCAAACTCGTGGTTGCCCAAAGTGATGGCATCGTAGCCTACGCTGCGGATGATGTCGGCAATGAACATACCGTGTGAGATAGCGCCGGCAGGACCGCCTTGCAGATAGTCACCATTGCTGACGACAGCCACATACGCGGTATCGGCGGCAGCGATGGCATCACGCAAACCGGCCAGTTTGGTGTAACCGTCAATACCACAGTGTACATCATTCTCATAGAGAATTACAATGCTACGGTCGTTGACTTTGCCAACTTGATTCTTCGTAACATTCTTCGTGCTTGAGCAGGAACCCAAGACGGCAATGATAAACAGGCTTAATGACAGCCTAAACATTTCTTTTTTCATATCGTTTATAGGTTTAGGTTTTATATTATTCTTTACTCCTCTCTCCTCTCTCCTCTCCCTCCCTTTGGGAGGGGAAGGGGTGGGGTCTTTAATACCACTTTACCACATTCGTCACGCCGCTGTGTTTGTCATATTTCAGCGCATCCGTCAAAGTTGACGCATTACAACGGAAGGTGAAATTGTAGCTGGTATAGGGTGCCAGAACCACAGAGCACGACATATTGAAGCAGTGCAGGTCGCGCGACAGTGAGGCGGTGGTCATGGATATCTTGTGGTTTTCGAAATCGTATCCGCTGGAGAAGTTGATGTTCCAGCCGTCGCTGATGCGAATGTTTCCACTGACATTCAGGTTTTGCGAGAACTCATAGCGATAGCGCATGCGCTTGTAGTCGAACTTGTTGATGTTGGAACTCTCGCGCATAGAGATACCATAACTGAAGGTGAGCGACCAAGGCATGTTGAACAGCATATAGCCGTCGTCATCGGTCTTTGCCTTGCCACTCTTGTTTTTCTTCTTGGCTGCATGCTTGCCTTGCTCCATCGTTTCGTCCACATTCGACTCGATATTCGGATCTACGCCACCGTCATCGTTCTGGGTCGTCTCGTCATCGTCGTCACCGCCTCCGCCAAACCACTTTCGTAGTTTTTCTGGGTTCAGGGTGAAGTGGATATTCTGGTTCATTCCCTGGAAACGGGGGAAGCGTCCCTTTCCAAACTCTGTATGCGTACCTACATACGGCATGCCGTTTTCATCCAGTTCGTAGGCATACATCGCAAAGCGGGCATTCATGCTGAACGTATAGTTCTTCCACCATTTCAGGCGCAACGTCATATTGATGTCGCTCCATCGCCGCTCTTTGGCTGCCGCATTATACGACATGTTGAGGCCCAGTTCGTCGATGATGCTGATTTTCTTGACGCCTGTGGTGTCTTTATCCGACTTGACTTTCATCTCGATGTTGTTGGATATCGAGAAACTGAAACTCTCCGACTTGCCTGCTGAGGGTACACCATAGAGACTGTTGGAATAGGGGGAATAGGTCACGCTATGCACCTCTCCGTTGGCATCCGTGTAGATATAGTTATCCCAATAGCCGTAGTGCGATGAGCCAAAGTCTGGCGAGTAGGACATCGTCACCGTTGGTGTGAACACATGTCGGACGGCCAGTATCTTGTCACCAAAAATCTTCTTGTTGGGAATATACATACCATAGAGTTTGGTGGTTAAACCCAACGAGAAATTCCAGTCATACACATTGTTGAAACCATAGATCGTATCAGCAACCTCCGACTGGGTACCCTCATCCCACGAACGCATCACCTTGTGGGTGTACATACGGTCTCGGAAACTGAAATTCGGCGTCACATTGATATAGTTGAACAAGGGGAATGTAGCCTGGATAGGTATCTGATGCTGCATACCGTTTTGCCACTCCTTGATGAGGTTGGCCTTCAGGATATGGTCTTCCTTCGCCGTAATGGAGTTGGAGAGTTCACCCGTATAGCTGACGGAGATCTTCTCGTACCAGCGTTCCTTGCCTACCATCACCTTGCGGCGGAAGGGATAGAATCGTGGGATGTTGACATTCAAACTGGGCAGCAACATGGTGATGGTGGTATCGCGCATGTTCTGGTTCAGGTTGGCGGTGACACCCAGCGTCATTCCCAGCAGACTGGAGAACGTGGTGTTATAGCTGACAGATGATGTACGTGTACTCTGCGTCATCGTCTGTGGGTTATACATTGAATTGAGGTTGTTGCGCTCGTAACTCGATGTGGCGAAGTTCACGCTGGCGGTCAGCGTGCTGAACGGATTGGCTTTGGCGTCCTGCGAGTGGTGCCACTGCAGTTTGAAACTCCTCTGTGTGGCATAGTCGGGCATTCCTTTGTCGCCTGTCTTCGTGTTCTGATAACTGAACAGGAAACTGCCGCTAAACTTATAGCGTTTGCGATAGTTGGAGGCGGCGGAAAGTCCCCAAGAGCCTCGCGTATAGATTTCTCCCAACAGCTTCAAATCCCATTTGTCATTGATGGCGAAATAGTAACCTCCATCGCGCAGATAGAATCCTCGGTCTTGCTCGTCACCATACGACGGCATAATGAAACCGCTGGAGTATTTCTTCGAGAAGGGGAAGAAACCATAGGGTATCGCCAACGGCAGCGGCACATCAGCCACCACCAGATAGGCAGGACCGAAGACCACATCCTTGTTGGGACGCACTTTTGCACGAGACAAGGCGATATAGAAGTCAGGGTGGGGGTCGTCGCAAGTGGTATAGCGGGCATGTTGCATATAGATGATACCTGACGAGTCGCGCTTGGCAATCTCACCTGTCAGGAATCCCTCCTGCTGTTCCGTATAGACATTCTGAATGAATCCTTTTTTGGTCTTGAAGTTGAACGCGATGGTGTCGCTTTCATATTCGTCTTTGCCCATTGAGAACTGGGGAATGCCACGAATACCTTTCTCTGCGGTGGAGTCGGCAGTACCTGTTGCACGCACCATACTGCTGTCGATGCTCATATAGATACGGTCGCTCGCCAGATTCATATTCTGGTATTTCACCGTTGAAGAACCATACAGATAGGCTGTCTTCGTGGTTGCATCATAGACCAGCGAGTCTTCTGCAGCATAGGTCACAGGCGACTCAATGCCGTTGGAGCGAGCACGATGAATGCTGTCTAAACGAATGGAGTCATCAACCTGTTGGTTGTGGCGATAAATGGCGCGCTGCAGAGAGTCCATCTCCAGCGTGTCGCGCAAAGCTACCACATCCCCAAAGTCGTCGAAGATGGTGTCGTTGTGCTGGTCGTTTGGGTGATTGGTCGTCTGGTCGTTTGGGGAGATTAGTCGTTTGGGTGACGGGGCGTTCGGCCGTTTGGGGATAACAGTGGAATCGGCAGAAATCAGTGCATAGTTTCCCTGACCTGTCCACAAAGACAGGTTGGTGCTTGCCATCACAAACAGGATGGCAAACATCGCCAGGAATATCACTGATTTCGTTCTCATCGTTATTTCGTTCTCTCGTTCTCTCGTTCTCTCGTCAAATCGTCATGTCGTTCCCTCGCTCCCTTGTTCTCTCGCTCCCTCGAATAATGCTATCCATTCACGGAAACGCTTGACGCCGTCTTCACCGAATTTCGCCAGACTGCGCGCTGCCTCCTCAATGGTTTTCTCTTTGTCGAGATGGGTTTTGGAATAGAATTTATCCGCATAGCAGATGAGCTTTTCTTCCAAAGTCTCTGGCAGGAAGTCCTGAGCTGGAAGGGGCAACTGCTGACGCTCGATGTCTTCACGGGTCAGACCGGCTCCTGTATGGCGCTCACAGACACGAGCATGACGGGGATAGCCTTCTTTCCGTAAGATCTCGGCACCCATCCGTCCGTGCAGGATATAGTCTGCTGTGCCGAAACACTCGATGGAGGGCGCATGACAACGGCAGATACCGATGTCGTGCAGCATCGCTGCTTCTTCCACAAACTGACGGTCCAGATGGAGTTCAGGATGATGCGAAACAATCTGTAGCGCCCGTTGCGCTACAGATTGACTATGCACGAGAAGGATATGCTTGAGCGCATTATCCTCTGGATAATATTGATCTATGATTTTCTGATAATCCATGAACCTTCGCCGTTCTCTTTATCTCCCTCCCCTTGGGAGGGCAGGGGTGGGGTCTCTTACTTCCTTTCTATCCAAGCCAGCACGTCACCCTTGTTGACCTTGCTGCCCTGTTTAGCGGCGATCTCTACCAGCTTACCGCCCAATGCGGCAGGAATGGTGACAAACTCGCCCCAGGTAGCCTGGATATAACAGAAGGCATCACCTTCCTGATACTCTTTGCCGATGAATGGCTCGACAGTAGCCACAGCCTCGCCGTCGCCACCAAACTCCCAGAACACTTGTCCCTTGACAGGAGCCACGATAGCATCGGCCTTTGCGTGCTTGAAGGCTGCCAGTTCCTCTACAGAGAGTGATGACCCCAGTTCTGCATCCTTCGCTTTCTGCAGGTCGGCCAGGAAGTTCTTCTTTGCCTGTCCGCTCTTGTAGTTGCGATACTGCTCTGGGTGCATAGCCAGCTCCCACAACTCCTCATCGTCCTGACCGTATTCCCATCCGTTCTCGTCCATCTCCTTGCGGAAATCGTCGAGGGCATTGGGATAGAGGGTGTGTGGATCGGTATTGGTGAACTCGCGACCTTGTTTCTTGGCCAGTTCAACCAGTTCAGGAGCAATCTCTCCAGGAATCTTACCGCTCTTGCCGAGAATCATACCCCACATAGAGTCGTCCATCATCACGAAACGGCCCTTGCCTTGTTCCATTGTGAGGAGGTTCATCAGGGCGATGTTCTTCACATACTGGCTGAACGGTGTTACCAATGGGGGATAGCCTACGCGAGGCCATACATATTCTACTTCGTTGAACAGTTTCACGAGCATATCGTCGGTTGTCAGTTCTTCGTCGCCGCGCTTCTTGCGGATATTGTTGATGGTACCCATGATACCGCCCAGATCGGCCATCATCGAACCCATCATGCCACCAGGCAGACCGCATCCCAACAGCAGGGATGACATCTGCTTGTTGCCAGGATTGATGAAGTATCCCAACCACTCATCGATGAACTCCTGTGTCAGCGAACGCGCCTTCATATAGGCTTTCATGTTGATTTCAGGCACCTCGAAACCTTCGTTCTTCAGCATGCTGATCACGGAGATGATGTCTGGATGCACCTTACCCCAAGACAGCGGTTCGATAGCGGTATCGATGATGTCGGCACCGTTCTCGCAAACTTCGAGGATGCTGGCCATCGACAGACCAGGACCGCTGTGTCCGTGATACTGGATGATAATCTGCGGATACTTCTCCTTGATCATCTTCGTCAGCTTGCCCAGGAAAGCAGGCTGACCGATACCTGCCATATCTTTCAGACAGATTTCCTCAGCCCCGGCTTCAATCACCTGGTCGGCGATGTTCATGTAGTACTCCAGCGTGTGAACAGGAGAGGTGGTGATACAGAGCGTAGCCTGTGGTGTCATACCTGCCTCTTTTGCCCACTTGATGCTGGGGATGATGTTGCGCACATCGTTCAAACCGTCGAAGATACGGGGGATATCAACACCCTGAGCGTGCTTCACCTTATACATCAAGGCACGAACATCATCGGGCACAGGATACATACGCAGTGCATTCAGACCGCGATCCAGCATGTGCGTCTTGATGCCAGCCTCGTTGAACGGCTTACAGAAAGCACGAACGGCATCGTTGGGGTTCTCGCCTGCCAACAGGTTTACCTGCTCGAAGGCTCCACCATTGGTTTCTACACGGGCAAAACAGCCCATTTCGATAATAACGGGAGCAATGCGCTCCAACTGATCTTTGCGTGGCTGGAACTTACCAGAACTCTGCCACATGTCTCGATAAACAAGACTAAACTGTATTTTCTTTTTCATATCTGATTTTTTTCGTTTTCGTCTTTATATTTCTTTTCTTTTTACCCTTATTTCTCCCCTCCAAAGGAGGGGCTTTTGAGGTTTCAGCCGACAAAGGTACACTTTTTCCTCCATATCTCCCTTATATTTCCCTTATATTTCAATTCTTTAACGTCAAAATCATGCAAATTATGCCTTATGCATTGTGAATTATGAATTAAATAACTATCTTTGCAAGCAAAATTATATCTCTATGAAGAAAATAACCACATTATTCATACTGGCAGGCATCATCCTTTTCGCTGCCTGCGGAACGAAAGATGCCCCGTCGGCGGATGAGAAGAAAAAAACTGGCGATTCTGACAAGATGATCTACGGATTGGCTTGCGACGGCTGTTCCGACTCCGTCATCGTGTTCATGCCTTTCAATCTGGGCGATACGGTTTTCTATCCTGACCCTATCAAAATCAATATCATTGACGCGATGCGTAAAAAACAGGTGTTCGGACATCCTGAAATTGGCGACTGGGTGGGCGTGATGCTCAATCCGGAGAATCAGAAGGAGGCTACGATTGTCATCGACCTGGATCAGCTGAAGGGTACGTGGACTTATCAGGTGATGCCCACGCTGAAGCAAATGGCAACGAAGAGCGAAGCACAGATCGAGGCGGAACTCACCGATTCGATGCGTGAAATCCTGTTTATTCCTCGCGAATACGGATTCTCCCTGAAGCGTCATCATCAGGCATCTACGGTAGGTTACGTTTACAAAGGCAACGACCTGCAAGGCGAAAGTCTTGTGGAGTATCCCGATGTGCCGAAATTCACGGCTTGGCACACTCACAACGGCAAGCTGATTCTGGTGGGCGATACGGTTGATGCGAAGCACAACCGTTTGCCTGATGCAAAGGTGAGACGCGATACAGCCGAATTTGTTTTCATGCAGGAAGACTCCCTCGTGCTGCGTTTCCCACACAAGACAATCTCCTTCCATCGTCAGGCCAGCATCATGGAGGCCAACAAAGAAGCCAGCGCTGCAGCTGCCAAGCAAGCAGCCCAGGATTCAGTAAGGTAAGACCCCACCTCCGCCCCCTCCCAAAGGGGGGAGTGTGTCTCATGGTTCACTCGTGAGAAAAAAGGAGTTAGTAGCAAAATGGTGAAATGGTCAAATTGTAAAATGGTAAGATGGATTCAAAGCGGATATTGAAATATTTGAGGCGGTTGAGGACAAACAACAACCGCGATTGGTATTGGGCAAACAAAGCGGAGTATGATGCTGTGAGGGCTGACTTCGAAGAGGGTGTGCGGCTGGCTATCGGACGAATCGCTGAGTTCGACCCTGCTGTTGCTCATCTGAGCGTGAAGGACTGTACCTACAGATTCAATCGCGATACACGGTTCTCACCAGACAAATCGCCTTACAAAACTCATCTGGGAGGCTATATCGCCGCTCATGGAAAGAAGGCGTTACACGGTGGTTACTACATCCATTTAGAACCTGATCATTGTATGGTGGCTTGCGGCAATTACTGGTTGCCGACGAATGTGCTGACTTCGTGTCGCAACGAGATTATGGGCAACACGAATGAATGGCTCCGATGTGTGGAAAACACGGAGTTCCAGAAATATTTCGGCAGCGATACGGCGAGCAGTTTCAATGCTCCCACAGATGTGTCATCGTGGGATCAGCCCAAAGGATTCGGCTTGGAGAAACTGAAAACCTGTCCGTCTGGCTTCCCTCGCGACTGGGAACACATCGAGTATCTGCGCATGAAGGATTATTGCTGTTGGCATCAGGTGCCTGACGACTTCTTTCAGGGCGACAAATGGCTCGATGAGGCTGTCCAGATGTTCAAGGCAGCCAAACCCATGATGGACTTCATCAATGCCGTTATCGACGACTACGAATAGAATCCACAAGTCAATTTCTTTCAATTGGTTTTGTAGATTGCGCATGCGCATCGTCTTAACTTCTTTAGCGACTTCGCCTTTCACAAACTCCACTCTTCGCATATAATTCCAAAAGTACCGAATTTGACCGATTTGCTAAGTCGATTTTCCTGTAGATTATTGCATAAATATTCATCATGTTCATGCGCTTTTCTCTGAATTCTCCACGCAAAAGGTAGTTTATCGTTATTTTTTGCGTTTTTTGCAATATTTTCTTATAAATTTAATGCATATATGTGCATTATTATTACGACAAATTGGATGATGGGGCTGCTTTGTTTCTAATTCTTGGTCGGCTCCAAGGTCCCTCAAATTCTTTCGAAAATCTTATTGATTTAGAGACCCCATGATCAAAATGGTGAGTGTTGGCGAAAAATTCTCGAAAATTTCTTTGCATGAAAAAAGAAAATTTGGAGATAACAAAAATAGTTTGTATCTTTGCAGCAGATAAATACATTATGATGGAAAAAGCACAAGTCATTGATAACATTCGGCAAGTCGCCAGTTCTGTTCTTCCGCGTGGTAGCAAGCTATATTTGTATGGCTCGCGTGCTAGAGGTGATGCCCGTGAGGATAGTGACTGGGATTTGCTGCTTCTGCTTGATCAACCTGCCAACGATGATGCAGACTTTAAAAAATACATCTACCCTATAATAGAGCGTGGCTACGACTTGTGGCAGTATTTCAGCGTTCATACTTATACCAAAAAAGATTGGTATGAAGGACCGCATGCATTATACTATTTCAACGTGGAAAAAGACAAACAATTGATATATGAGTCTTAAAGAAGAAGATAGACGGATTCTCGTCGAAATGGAATTAGAAAAAGCAGAGAAGACTTTCCGTCAGGTAGAGGTCTTGCAACGAGCGGAATATTGGGACACGATGGCCAATCGCCTCTATTATTCGCTGTTTCATGCCGTCAGCGCATTACTGATTAATGACCAGCGTGAAGTGGGGTCGCATAAAGGTGCAGCCATCCGTTTTCATCAATATTATGTGAAAACAGGTGTGTTTACTGAAGAGGAAGGATCTTTCTATTCCCAGATGGAAACCTTACGTGAAAAATCAGACTACAATTGTTTTTTCAATATTACAGAGACGGACATTGTTTCAAAAGTTGCTCCAACCTCTTTGTTTATTGAAAAGGTAAAGAAGTATATCTCAGAACATCAATAATTGTCAAACCTAAAACCAACTATTGCCTATGGGCTAAGATAACATAACGATGCATAGCATCAAGGACATATAGGATGAACATCCACTTTTGGATTCTTGTCTCCCTAATATCGCCAAATATATGAGACAATCAAGAACTAAAGTCGGAAGTTCGCGCTATGTAGCGTGGACTTTTACTCGTTTAGATTGTTAGGCGTTTGGCGACGCTTGGGAGACATAGACGAAGTAAATCGTCCACGTTTGTTTTTATACTAACGCTTGGTTGGACCTTTTGCATTCGGGCCGATGAAACCTCGATTTTTTCTGATGAACGAATCGCTTTTTGCAAACTTTTGTGAACTTTTTATCGGCAGAAAATTTGTGGTTTCATTACCTTTTATATATTTTTGCAAACAATAAGAAGATTAATCTAACAAACAGATAATATATGATGAAGAAACTAATGACAGTTTGCCTGTTGGATTCGTTCTGTAATTAAAAAAGAAATGGAAATAATGTATAAATTAAAAATTTACTTACGGTTTTCAATGGTTTGTTTATTCATGACCATTGGTCTTGTTGCATTTGCACAGACAAAAGAACCCAATTTAAAATTTGATAAGCCTACAGAAGCTGAGTTGACAATGGAATCGTATGCTCCAGATCCTGAAGCTCCTGCGGTGATCTTGTGTTCACAGACAGAAACATACTACGACTTTAGAGATGAGAATTTTGTTCTTCTCAAAACCGTCAAAATGCGTATTAAGGTGCTCAAGGATGAAGGTAAGAGCTATGCCAATGTGGTTGTTCCTTTTACAAAAAGCAAATATGGATCTGCCGACAATGAACGTGTATATAGTGTGAAGGCTACATCCTACAACAAAGAGGATGGGCAATTGAAAAAGACCAAGATGTCGTCAGACTTGGTCTTCACAGAAAAAGTGGATGCTGAAAACATGTTGATGAAGTTTACCATTCCTCAGGTTAAAAAAGGAACAGTCATAGAATATCAATATACAAAGGAAAGCAACAATTATTATTACATTGATACATGGTATGCCCAGGCAAAGATTCCAACGCTCTATGCTTCCTATGAGTTGAATCTGCCGGAGTGGTTTAAGTTCAATGTTGCCGAAACAGGTTTCTACCAGATGGAGAGTCGCAAAGAGGATGAAAATATGAAATTTATTATAGGTGGCAGTTTCATGTCTTGTCTTGGTGAGAGATACAGTTTTGTTGCGCGTGAGTTGCCTGCCCTGAAAGATGACAAATATATCTGGTGTATAAGAGATTATTGTAATAAGGTCGTTGCAGATTTGCGGAGCATAGAAATTCCTGGATTTCTCCATAAGTATATTGCAAAAACATGGGATAATATCGGCTCTCAATTGATGGACTATGGCGAATTTGGCGGTGTTTTGAAACATTCAAATCCATTGAAAAAAGAACAGGCAGCCGCTGCGATACCAAACGATGCTACTCCTCAGGAAAAAACGACCGCATTATTCCGTTTGTTGAATCAGCACTTAACTTGGAATAATCATTATGGGATGTTTTGTGAGAGCATCAACACCGTAATGAAAAATCACGAAGGAAGTAATGCTGAATTAAATTATATCTTGCTGAGCATGTTGCGCGATGCTGGGCTAAAAGCTTATCCTGTAGTGCTTCGTTTACGAAATCGCGGTCGTCTCCCAATGACTCATCCCTCACTGAAGGATTTGTCAACCTTTGTAGTGGGTGTTATGGAAACGGATTCAACGATGTTTTTTATTGATTCATCAGCCAAAGATGGGGGTGTTAATGTTCTTCCTCCTGCGCTTCTTGTCGACAAGGCCCGTGTGATTTATCCAAACGGAACGGGAACATGGGTAAATCTTCAGAATCTCGCTCCCTCTGACGTGACAGTAACCGCACAGATGACGCTTTCTTCTGATGGAACGTTGAAGGGCAAGGGACGTATAGCATATCGGGGAAATGCAGCTCTTACAAAGATTGATGAATTCAACGAGGCAAAAGACAGTATCGATTATACAAATCAGCAAGGAAAGGGCTATGGTGTCAAGATGCATCAGCTCTCGTTTACAAAACAGAACACACCATCGCTTCATGTGCTGGAGAAACTTGAATTTGAAACAGCCTTTGAAGCTACTCCCGATCGAATTTACATTAATCCGTTCCTTTTCGCACCAGTTACGGAGTCGCCGTTTAAAGATGAGACTCGCGATATTCCTGTAGAATACCCTTATCCTTTGACCTTTAACATAAAGACTTCTTTCATCATCCCTCCTGGATATGTTGTTGATGAGAAACCAGAATCATTTGCGATTCAGACGGCAGATGGAGGCATCGCTGCTCGTATTGTTGTTAAGAATGATCAAACAGTTGTCAATGTAAACATGCACTATTCCATCATGAAAACATTCTTTGGTCAGACGGAATATGAAGACTTATGCCAGTTCTACGAATCGCTAACTAAAAAGATGAAGGAAATCGTTGTGCTGAAAAGGAAACAATAGATAATGTCATTTATGAAGTCTATGTTGCGAAACAGATTGTTGATGGCCGTTTGGGCATTGTCTTGTAATATGTTGTTGCAAGCTCAGTCTGTTAATACTCTCCTTTTGGAGGAGAAAACGGATGTAATAGTTCGTGACGACGGTTCTTTTACCCATCACGAAAGTCAGGTCTATCGGATATTCAATGAACATGGGGCTGACTATGCTTCAAAGGTGATGACCTACGGACAGAATTCTAAACTGTTGGAGTTCTCGGCTGTTGTTACAGATGGAAACGGTAAGGTAATCAGAAAATTCAAGAAAAACGATCTGAAAGAAACGGAATTGTCACGCGAACTGGCATCTGATACGCGTACTTATTATTTGGATTATACGCCACATCAGTATCCTGTGATGATAACATTTCATGTTGTAAGTCAATATAACGATGGATGTCTGACCTATCCGATTTTTTGTCCGCAGAGCGATTATAACCTAGAAGTGGCACATGCCTCCTATCAGATAACCGTTCCAAAGCATTTGAAATGTCGAACATTCCAGCAAAATACGGAAATACCACTTGACGTTTCCGAAGATGCAGAGGGAAGACAAGTCATACGAGCCGAAGTCAACCAATTGCCTGCGATAGTCCACGAACCATTAATGCCCGATTTCAATGAGATTGCACCAGCAGTTTATTTTGCCCCAACTCAGTTTTCCTATGCAAAGACTAAGGGAACGATGGAATCATGGGAATCATTAGGTTCTTGGCTTTACTCATTACAACAAGGCCGTCAAACCCTACCGGAGCTTCTGAAAACGAAATTACATGAGATGACGGATTCATGTACTTCTATATACTCTCGTGTGAATGAGGTATATAAATATCTTGGAGAGACAACACGTTATGTAAGCATACAATATGGAATAGGGGGATTGCAGCCTTTTTCTACTGCAGATGTTGCCCGTACAGGATTTGGCGATTGCAAAGCGCTTTCCAATTATATGGTGGCAATGCTTGCCGAAGTAGGTGTTCCTGCATACTATACTGTAATCGGTACGAAAAACAGACGCGTATTTAAAAATTTTGCCAATGTCGGACAATTCAATCATGTAATCGTAATGGTTCCTCAGGCTTCTGATACGATATGGATCGAATGCACAGACCCGTCTCTTCCCTTAGGTTATGTACATCAGGATATAGCAGGACACGATGCACTTGTCGTTACAAAAAATGGTGGGCACTTAGTCTCACTTCCTGTTTTGGCGGACTCTCTTAATAGACAAGAAACACATGTTAAAGCAGATTTGTCTGCTGACGGGCATGCAAGTCTGACGCTTGAGCAGCATTCATATAACCGCCAGTATGAAGAACTCCGTCCCTTGCTTCGAAAAACGGACAAAGCCCAAAGAGTTTATTTCAAAAAGATGCTGACGACACAAGCTTTTACCATAAAGGAAAAGAATATATCAGAAAGTATTAGCTCGTTCGGCCAACCAGTATTAGACTTAGAATGTAAAGGCGAAGATGTATCATTGGCAACAGTAACAGGGAAACGGCTGTTCATCGGATTATTACCTTTGCATTGCTATTTGCCAGTCCTAGACGACGAAAAGCGTAACAACGATATATGCATATATGATGGCTATTTTGATGATGAGAAGATAGAACTTCATATACCAAAAGGTTATGAAATTGAGGCGCTTCCACAAACAACGAACATCAAAACGGATTTTGGAAGTTCAAAAATGTCCGTAAAGATGGAAGGCGACTCCTTGTATGTTCAACATGAATTCCGGATTCACAAGGGACGATATACAAAGGAACAATACAATGATTTTCATTCTTTTATCAAGGAAGCCAGAAGACCCTACAACCAAAGAATCGTATTTATACGGAAGGAATAATTACTGTATCAAGAATGTTCACGTTAACGCTTGGCTATCAATTTCAACTGTAATGAATGATTAAAACTGAAATAATCCTCATCGCTATTCTTGTCTTGCTCTGTGCCTGTGGCAACAGGGAGAAGTATGACCGTCTGTTGGCAGAAGCCGATAGTCTGAACCAGAACTATATCCCCTTTACTACAGACAGCACAATGCTCGATGTTGTTGACTATTACGACCATCACGGCACCGCCAACGAACGGATGAGAGCTTACTACCTCTTAGGCTGCGTCTATCGCGACCTCGGCGAAGCCCCACACGCTCTGGAGTGTTACCACGATGCCATCGATTGTGCTGATACGACGGCACAAGACTGCGATTACAAACTGCTCAGTCGTGTGTATGGGCAGATGGAATATATTTTCAATCTGCAATATGTTCCTAACTATCAATTAGAAGCATTAGAGAAAGCATATCAATATGCAAGTATCGCGAAAGATACAACTTCCGCCTTAATTTTTCTGAGCAAAAAGGCGAATGTATATGAAAGAAAGGAGAAATACGATTCTGTTGAATATATAACAAGAGACATTGTAAATCGATTCAGGAAACAAGGACAGAATCAATATGCAGCACAGGCAACAGGTCTGCTTATATATGCAGAACTTAAAAAACATGATTTTGTTCAAGCTAAAAGGAATATGGATTTCTATGAGAAAGAATCTGGCTTTTACGATAAGGAAGAGGTCATAGACGGCAAGCAGATCTACTATTATTTTAAAGGACTATATTATATAGGTATAGAACAGTTGGATTCCGCAGAGTATTTCTTCAGGAAACTATTGCACGAAGGAAAAGACTATAACGATATCCATGCAGCATACGATGGGCTGTTTAAAGTCTATGCTGATAAGAAAATGCCTGATTCCTTATCTAAATATGCTGTGCTAAGTACAAATTATAACGATTCTTTGCATATGGAAATGCATACGGATAATCTTCAACAGGTTCAAGCAGCCTATGACTATAGTCACCAAAAGGAAATCGCAGATAAAGCAAAACTAAATGAAGAAAAGGCAGAAAAGCGCAACGTAACTCTGTTATTAATCATCGTTGTTCTTTCGTGCCTTTCATATTTGGTCATTCAAAGAATCAAAAAGACCAAAGATAGGAAATATCAAACAATGAAAGTACAGTTGGAAAGTGATATAGAACTACTGGAAGAAACGAAGGCTGAACTTGAGATCCTGTTGAAAACAAATACCGATGAGTTTACACATGAGATCCAAGAAAAAGAATCGAAGATAACAGAGCTAAAATCAAGAATTAAAGAAACAGCAGAGCGTAAACATCATATTGACAAAACTGTCTTAGATAGTCGCTTGCTTTCTTCTCGAATCTACAGCAAGTTCAGAGCTTACGCAGACAAACCGCTAAAACGTCCAACAATGAAAGACTGGTCAGACTTGCGTAACATGATGAACCGCGAATATCCGTCCTTCTATACCTTCCTGGTCGTTCGTCATGATGTCAGCATTGCTGACTTTGACATCTATATCCTTTATCGTTTGCATTTCCGATTGACGGATATTGCCAATTTGACGGGTCTCAATGCGTCAACGATAAACACCAAGCGCAAGCGTTTGTTTAAATCCATTTATCAACGTGAGGGAACAACAGATGAGATTGTCAGTTTTATTATGGAAATAGAATAAAAAATGCCACAGGGAACAGGAGAATGACATCAAAAAAGAGGGAAAAGAGAAAGGTAGTCTTTAACCGACTACCTTTTTATGTTGCCTACGGACAGTGAAAGCAGAAAGTTGTTGAAATAGTGGATCAGAGTCACAATGGTTAGGTGTTTGGTTATCTGTTTGGTTATCTGTTAGGTTAGGTGTTTAGTCAACAGGTACCCATATCCAAATCCCTTTAAATAAAGGTTCTCCCAAAGATTTTTAGTGTATTATGGTTAGGTGTTGCTGATAAATCCCCTATTTTATTAGCTTTTAAATTCTGGTCGGCTCCAAAGAGCCTCAAAATCTTTCGAAAATCTAACAGCTCTTCACTTTTTTCTTCAAATATTTGTTATGTTAACGGATAATCTCTATATTTGCAAAATCAAAGCAACAATTGTCAAGCCTAAAACCAACACTTGCCTAGGGCAAAGATAACAACCTATGAGACAGATACTAAAAAACATGATGATGATACTGGCCCTGCTGCTGATGGCAACGGCGGCAGGTGCACAAAACGTTATAAATCTGAAGAGTCATCCTCATTGGGAGTGTGAATATGAGTTGGATACGAAAGTGTCTTTTTCGGGTGCAAATGCCGTGGAAACAGGGGATATGAAAGGACCAGAACTATCGTATCGCGTTTATGAAGCCGATTTGAATCCAGGTGGAACCCTGAATATCAAAACTGTATCACAGTGTCTGACAAGAGGTGATCACAAGGCGGCTAAGTATAAAGCTGAAATTTCTCTGCAATTTTTCAAAGAAGATACCAGTTCTCCATTGGGAAAAAGAATCATTAATGGTGGTGGAAATAAGACGGCGGACTCAAAAGTGCTGAGTATCTCTTGCAAAGTACCGAAAGAGGCTGATATAGCCAAGGTAACTGTCTCGGTTGACGGTCCTATGGCAAGAGTTGGTACTATCCTACATCTTACCTACAAGCGTCCCGGAATGCGCAGTGGTCAGTCAAGCAGTAAAGGCAACAGTTCGTCGTCGTCATCAAAAACTCAGAATAAGGAGCGTTGGTTGCCTCCCTCGTCGTCTAATTGCAAACACCCAGACAGCGGTATCCGATTTGAAGAGTTGTGGGGCGAGGTGTCGTTCCGCTGCAACGATCAAGACGATGATGCTTATGAGTTTGCCGAATATCAAACCGTCATTAAAGAATTAGATCGCATACGTACAGAGGAAGATTCTGGCGCAAAATTAGATGTACCAGAATGGCAGGGCTGTTTTACCATCGGCTCCGAAAGCACCATTCTTATTCATACCAAAGAGCCTAGGGTACCCTCGAAACTAGAAATACTTGCTGGAGGCATTTGGGCGAATATCAAGAAGATGGCTGAAGGAAAGAGCATAGAATTGGAGATGAGTCATTGTGTTACTGGCATCAAGGGCACCATCGTCGCCTTTGAGGAGCGGAACGGCAAATCGAACGTCTATCTTTTTGCCGGCTCTGTAGAAGTGACGAGCAAGAAAGGGAAGAAGAAGGTGATGCTGAAGGCTGGACAGGCTTCGTCGGTAGGCAAGGACGGACAGGTGAAGGTGCAGAAGTTCGACATCGAGAAAGGTGCCAAGAAGTTCGGCATCCCCATGAAGGAAATCAAGAACTACTACAGCAACAAGCCTTCTGCTTCCTCATCCGCTACCCAGAAACGCTACGGAATGGAGCGCGGCGTCATCACCTACAGCTTCACGAAGGGCAACCAGAAGGGAACTGTTGTGCGCACCTTCGACAAATACGGACAGCTTGAGCGGCAGGCCTCGAAGGTGAGCGGCTCATCGACAACGAACGTCACCATCTATCGCGGCAGCAAGGGCTATCAGTTGGACGAGAAGACCAAGAAGGTCAAGCAAGGCAAATACACGCCCATTAACTTCCTGAATATCAGCGATGCCGACCTGAAGAAGCACAAGCTGACGAAGAAGGGAACGGCTACTGTTGCCGGCAAGCAATGTACGGTCTATCAAAGTTCTACGACGACCTATTACGTTTGGAACGGCATCACGCTGAAGAAGATTGTCAACAGCAAGAACGGCAAGAGCGTATCGGAAGCCACGAAGATAGAGCAGCCTGCCAGCATCGACGAAAACAAATTCAAAGTACCGCAAGGGTATAGCGTGAAGTAAACCGATGCCATCAGGAGAGTGACATCCCATTCGTCTATACCTTATAATAATACGTGGAACGCTGAAACGTTCCACGTATTCTATTTTGGACAAAAAATATTTGGTTTGATTTCATTCACCGATGATGGTGACGACTAAACGACGGGAGCCGCCGTAGTTGCGATACTCGCAGAAATAGATGCCTTGCCACGTGCCCAGATTCAGGCGGCCATCGGTGATGGGAATAGTGAGGCTGACACCACTCAGCGTGGACTTTGCGTGAGCAGGCATATCGTCGGAACCTTCGAGCGTATGCTGGTATTCAGGCAGGTTTGCTGGTACCAGACGATTGAAGATAGTCTCCATATCTACACGCACATCAGGGTCGCAGTTTTCGTTGATGCTTAATCCGCAACTGGTGTGCTTGGTGAAAATGTTCACGATGCCGGTTTTAGGCAATGGGGGTAACTGGCGCACAATCTCGCTCGTTACCAGATGGAAACCGCGATGCTTAGGCTCCAGGGTGATTTCTATTTGTTGTACCATAACTGTTATATATAATCCCGAAGGGATTAAATATCCCAAGCCCTGCCACGGGCAGCTCTTACATTCAAACAAAAAGGACTACAACTGAAAACAAGTTTTCGTCGCAGCCTTTTTATTTGAATGTGATCCCGAAGGGATTCAAACCCTTGACCTTCAGAACCGGAATCTGACGCTCTATTCAGCTAAGCTACGGGACCGAAACGGGTGCAAAGGTAATAAATAATGCGTAATGCGCAATGCATAATGCGTAATTTTTTGTACTGATAAGACAAAATGACGTTAAAATAAGCGGTTTGCTGTCAAAATGCAAAAAATATTGGCAATTTTGCTTGCATATCAATTTATTCTTTATACCTTTGCAGGCGCAAATTGTAATTAACAGGTAAGAATAATGAGCAAATTGATTAAGCCTGAGGGGTATAAGGCGCTGATGGATATGCGCCAGACGGAACAGGGTATCAAACAAATTAAAGAGTTTTTTCAGATCAATCTCTCGACAGAGCTGCGGCTCCGTCGTGTGACGGCTCCTTTGTTTGTGTTAAAAGGTTTGGGTATCAACGACGACCTGAACGGTGTTGAGCGTCCTGTGACTTTCCCCATCAAGGATTTGAACGATGCAAAGGCCGAGGTGGTTCACTCGCTGGCAAAATGGAAGCGTCTGACGCTGGCCGAATACGAGATAGAACCAGGCTACGGTATCTATACAGATATGAACGCGATCCGTGCGGATGAAGAACTGGATAACCTGCATTCGCTGTATGTCGATCAGTGGGACTGGGAGGCTGTTGTCACAAAGGAACAGCGTACGCTGGAGTTCCTGAAGAATGTGGTAGAGCGCATCTATTCGGCTATTCGCAGAACAGAATATCTGACGTGTGAGACCTATCCGCAAATCAAGCCTTTCCTGCCTGAGAAGATTCATTTCATCCACAGCGAAGACTTGCTGAAGATGTATCCCGACAAGACGCCAAAGGAGCGCGAGGATGCTATCTGTAAGGCATACGGTGCTGTGTTTATCATCGGTATTGGCGGCAAACTGGCGAACGGTGAGAAGCACGACGGACGTGCTCCTGACTACGATGACTGGTCAACAATAGCTGAAAACGGCAAAGCAGGTCTGAACGGTGATATATTAATATGGTATCCTGTGCTGGAGCGTTCGTTTGAGTTGTCATCAATGGGTATCCGTGTGGATAAGGATTCGCTGTTGCGCCAGCTGAAACTGGAAAACAAGGAAGACCGCAAGGAACTGTTCTTTCACCAGCAACTGCTCAACGACAAGCTGCCATTGAGTATTGGTGGCGGTATCGGACAGAGCCGCCTGTGTATGGTTCTGTTGCATAAAGCACATATCGGAGAGATCCAAGCCAGCATCTGGCCTGATGATATGCGCGAGGAGTGCGAGAAGGCAGGAATGCCGTTGATTTAGGAGACCCAAACGACCAAACGACTAATCTCCTAAACGACTAAGGTTACGCCAAATCTAATTGGAGGACTTCGGAGAGTTTTGCGATAGCAGAATTCTCCTTTTTTATTTTGTCGAACAGTTCGTTCGGTCGCAACATGGGTTTGATTTCCTCTTGCTTGGCCAGACGGACGGTAATGGTGAGATCGGCATTGTGCAGCTCATTGGCCAGCGTGATGCGTATGCGCCTCTTGATGTCTTCAATCTCTTTGAGCAGGATGCCGTTTTCAGCAACGATCTCCACTTGCGGATAAGTGGTGATGGCTGGGATGATATTCCTCATTCGTGTCGCCAGTCCCTTGAACTTGTCGTTTCCCTGCATGCGTTTACACATCGCACGCCACTGGAACAACAGCTCGTCTTCTGTGAAAGGTTTCTTTTCTTCTTTGTTCTTGAGTTCCGGCTCTTGGATATCCGAATGGGTGCCTTTGCCGTCGTTGAGAATATTATTGAACGACATGCTGAGGCTTCCGAGCGTAATCTTCGGCTGAGCGGGTTTTACTTCCTTTGAATCCTTCGCGTCGTTGGCGTCCTTAGGAAGATTAGAATCGTTAGAGATGACATTCTCGTTGGTTTTTCCAGACACGCGTTTAGCCCCAGCCACCTGTGCTGCTGGTTCTGGCTTAACGGTTTGGAAAAGTTTTCTGAACAGGGATTTTAATCGCTTAGGGCTACGCCCCGCACTGACACCATCATCGTCGGGCTGGGTGATCTGCGCCACTTGGATAAGTGTCAGTTCCACCAGCAGTCGTTTGTTGGACGACTGACGGTATTCCACATCACACTGGTTCATCAGTTTCAGTGCCTTATATAAGAAAGGAGTGGGGCAGTTCTGAGCCTGCTGCTGATAGCGCTGGCGCTGTTGTTCGCTCACTTCCAGCAACGGCAGCGTCTGTGGGTCTTTCGCCATCAGGACGTTGCGCACATGTGAGGCCAGACCGTTGATGAGCAAACCGCCGTCGAAGCCTTTGTTGATGACGTTGTTCAGCAGCACCATGATGTCGGGCACTTTGTTTTCCAATGCCAGATTGATGATGTTGAAATAGTTTTCTGCATCGAGCACGTTCAGGTCTTCAATCACTTTCTGATACGTGATGTTGCCTTGTGAGAAGCTGGCTGTCTGGTCGAAGATACTCAGTGCATCACGCATACCGCCGTCGGCTTTCTCTGCAATCACCGCGAGGGCTTCTTCTTCGTACTGGATGCCTTCTTTCTCAGCCACCATCTTTAAATGATTGACTGTATTGGCAACGGTCATACGCTCGAAGTCATAAATTTGACAACGGCTCAAGATGGTTGGCAGAATCTTGTGTTTCTCTGTGGTTGCCAGAATGAAGATGACGTGTGCGGGCGGCTCTTCCAGCGTTTTCAGGAAAGCGTTGAAGGCTGCTGCCGACAGCATGTGTACCTCGTCGATGATAAACACCTTGTAACGGCCTACCTGCGGTGGGATGCGCGTCTGGTCCATCAGCGACTTGATGTTGTCAACAGAGTTGTTGGAGGCTGCGTCCAGCTCAAAAATGTTGTACGAACGCTGTTCGTTGAACGCCTGACAACTCTCACACTCGTTGCATGCCTCACCATCGTCGGTGGGGTTCATACAGTTGATGGCTTTGGCGAAGATACGAGCACATGTTGTCTTACCCACACCACGCGGTCCGCAGAACAGATAGGCATGTGCCAGCTTTCCGCTTTTCACGGCATTCTTCAGGGTGGTGGTCAGTGCTGCTTGTCCCACAACCGAGTCGAATGTCATCGGACGGTATTTACGTGCTGATACGATATATTCCATTTGCTTTTTTGGTTTAATCTTGATTTTTGCTTGCAAATTTAGTATAAAAATCTGGTTATCGCAATTTTTTTGTTTTTTTTATTTTGGTGATTCAGCAGGTTTTGTTAACTTTGCTCGCAAAATAAGAATAACGTGAGCAAGATAGCGAATAAAGTTTGGAGTTTCCTGAGTCATTTCAAATACCATATTGTCATTGTACTCGGCATCCTCATCGTCGGATTTATCGATGAGAACAGTTTTGTGCGTCGTATAGAATACGAATATCATATCGAGTCGCTGAAGGAGGAAATCAGCGAATACAAGGCTCGTTACGAGGCTGACTCCAAGCGTTTGAAGGATTTGGGAAAGGATCCGAAGGTCATTTCCAAGATTGCCCGTGAGCGTTATTTCATGAAAACGGATGATGAAGATATTTTTGTGTTGAGCGATGATGAGCCGTCGCTTCCAACCATTCAGGAGCATGAGACAGCTAAATAAATTCGAAAACTTTATTTTTATCACAGGCGGCATCCTCATGGTTGCGGGTGTCGGCTGTTGTGTGTTTGACATCTTTACAAATATCATGTCGTTGGTATTCTTAGCTGGAACGCTGATGTTTGCCAGTATGCAAGCTCTGCAGCGCTATGAGGGGAAGAGCGTCGTGATCCGTCGTTTGCGCCGTATCATGCTGATCGCCGATGTCCTGTTTGTCGTTGCTGGTTTGCTGATGGCGGAACGTGCGTGGCAATGGCTGTTTCCCCACATGGCAACAACCCTTGACGGCTATGAAACCTACATGCGGTTTATCCACAACAACTGGGTGGTGGTGTTGCTGATTGCTGCCATTCTGGAGATGTACACCATGCACCGTATTTCGAACGAACTAGCCAAAGAAGACTGAAAAAACGCTAAAAGTGCGGTCGATTGTTTTAAATTGCATAAAAAAGTTTTTTTACGTCAGGAATCCGTTGTATTTTTGTCTCCTACGAACAAATACGTACGATATGAAGAAAACGCTATACGCATTATTCACCATTCTGGTGTGCACATCATGTGCAAGTTCTTATAATATTCAAGGCTCGTCCAGCATATCCAACCTCGATGGCGAAAAGCTGTATCTGAAGGTTATCCAGGACGCAGACGTGAAAAATATCGACTCATGCGATGTGGTTCATGGACAGTTTGTGTTCACGGGCACCATCGATACCGTACGTATAGCAAGTCTCTTTATGAATGATATCCAAGTGCGTCCCATCGTATTGGAGCAGGGCGATATCACGATGCACATCGACTATACATCCTATGATGTGAAGGGAACGCAGTTGAATGATCGCATGACGACTTTCCTCAACGAGAGCAACAAGATTCAAAGTCAGTTGCGCGAATTAGGACAGGAAGAATATGAGGGATATGCCAACAACAAGGATATGAATGAGGTATATTCCAGTATCAATAAGAAGATGGCGGCATTGGACGCAGAATATGAGAAGTTGCTCACCAAGTTCGTAGAAGACAATTTCGACAATGTGCTGGGTCCCTGGGCGTTCAGTTTGTATGCCATCCGGTATCAGTATCCGATGCTTGACGACTGGATCGAGTTTATCATGAGCAAGGCGACAGATAAATTCAAGAATGATCCGATTATCCGCGACTATTACGAGGCTGCGCTGAAGAACCAGAATATCATGAACGGAACGGAAACACCAGTCAATGCGGCATCAGTTGCTCCCGCACCAAGTACGACGAGCGATGCTCCTGAGGCACCGAAGACTCCTGCAGAACTGGCTGGCGATACCACGAAGAAATAGTCCTATGAAAATACTCATTGCAGGCGGCACAATAGTAAATGAAGGACGCATGTATGAAGGTTGCGTCGTCATTGAACATGACTGTATTGAGCAAATCATTGAAGGAACCGTAACATCCCGGGAACACTATGATGAAGTCATAGATGCTACGGGTTGTTTTGTTTTACCGGGAATCATTGATGATCATGTGCATTTCCGTGAGCCTGGGTTGACGGACAAAGCAGATATCGAGAGCGAGAGTCGTGCGGCCGCCTATGGTGGTGTGACCTCTTATTTCGAGATGCCGAATACCAATCCGCAGACCACCACGCTGGAAGCTTTGGATGAGAAGTTTGCGCTGGCTGCAGAGAAGAGTCACGTGAACTACAGTTTTTTCTATGGTGCCACCAACGACAACTATGACACCTTTGAGAAACTCGACCAAACGCGCATTCCTGGTGTGAAACTCTTTATGGGTTCCTCAACGGGCAATATGCTCGTCGATCAATATGGGTCGTTGCTGAAAATCTTCAAGACGGCCGCAGAACTCGGTATCGTGGTGATGGCACATTGTGAGGACACAGATACCGTCAACCACAATATGGAACAGATGAAGAAGGCTTACGGCGACGATCCTGCTGTGATGCTCCATCCACTCATCCGTAGCGAAGAGGCTTGTTACGAGTCGTCTGCATTGGCTGTTCATCTGGCCCATACATACGGCACCCGTCTGCATATCGCTCATGTTTCTACGGCGAAGGAACTGGAGCTATTTCCAGAGAATCTAGAGAATCTAGAGAATCTAGACCATCTAGATATTCTAGACCATCCGGCCTTTCCTCAGATTACCGCTGAGGCTTGTATCGCCCACCTTTGGTTCTCCAGTGACGACTATCTGACGAAGGGAGCACTCATCAAGTGTAATCCTGCTGTGAAAACAGCTGATGACCGCGATGCATTGCGGAAAGCACTCACTGACGGCTGTATCACTACCGTTGCGACAGATCATGCGCCCCACCTGTTGTCACAGAAGCAAGGCGGTTGTGCAAAAGCAGCCAGCGGAATGCCGATGGTGCAGTTCTCTCTGGTGACCATGCTGGAACTCGTTGACGCCGGAGTGCTGACAATGGAACGACTGGTGGAGCTGATGTGTCACAATCCGGCACGACTGTTCAGAGTCGTTGGTCGCGGATTCCTTCGCAAAGGCTACCAAGCCGATATCGCGATTGTACGTCGCAGCGACCCTTGGACGGTGACAGAGGATGTCATTCAGAGCAAGTGTAAATGGAGTCCGATGAAGGGACACGAGTACCAATGGACGGTGGAACACACCTTCTGTAATGGTCAACATATATATCATAAAGGTGTTTTCGATGCGACAAGTCGCGGAGAAGCAATCACCTTCCAACCGATAAGCCTATGATAGCGCGCTATGCAATAATGTTTTTCTACACGATGGGACTGGTTGTCATACCTCTCCTCCTCTTCTTCCTGTGTCGTTGGCTCATGCCGAAACGCTATGGGTGGAAGGTAGGTGCTGCGTTGGCGGCTCTCGTTATCTTGTTAGTGGGCTACGGTACCATCTTTGGCTACACCAGGCTGGAGGTGCGTCAGGTGGAATATGTCAGCAGCGACTTGCCAGCAGCCTTTGATGGCTATCGCATCGTGTATTTCTCAGATGCCCATGTGGGTTCGATGAACGGATTCGAGGTCAGCGGAAAGAGCAGTCCGATTACCATTGGCAACCGCTCCTCTTTCTTGCATGCCGCTATCGACAGTATGTTGGCACAGAAAGCCGATATGATTGTCTTTGTCGGTGACCTTCAGAACCTGGAGCCTACGGAATTGCTGTTTCAGGAACAAGAACTGAAACGGCTACGTGCCAGTGACGGTGTCTATAGTGTATTGGGTAACCACGATTATGCCATCTATCTTCCTTTGAGTGAAGAGATGAAAACGGCCAACGAGGAAGCGGTGCAGGAGTTTGAGCGTTACTTGGGATGGGACTTGCTGATGAATGAGCATCGTATCATCCGGCGTGACAGCGACTCTATTGTGGTCGCAGGAATGGAAAACTGGGGAGAGGTGAAACGAATGCCTCGTCGAGGTGATGTCAAGAAGACGTTGGCAGGTCTCACAGGACATCCTTTCATAGTGATGCTGCAGCACGATCCTACCGCTTGGCGCAAAAAAATCCTGCCGGAAAGTGATGCACAGCTCACGCTGAGCGGACACACGCATGGCGGACAGTTCAGCATCTTCGGATGGTCGCCTGCCTCTTTGTTCTATGATGAGTGGAATGGTACCACGTATGAGGGTTCTCGTGCTATCGATGTTACATCGGGTTTGGGTGCACTGATTCCCTTCCGTTTGGGAATGTCGGGCGAAATTGTCGTCGTCACATTAAGAAGAAAATAAAGCCCCATCCTGACCTTCCCAGAAGGGAAGGAAAGTGTTAAGGCCAATAATTGAAAAATAATAACTTGCCAAATTGTAAAATTGTCAAATCGTGAAATATCTATATCGCATATACCAGCTGTTCATCGCGTTGCCCATCATCCTTGTGGCATCCATTCTGACCTCGCTGACGACAACGGTGGGGTGCTTGTTGGGTAACGGACATTTTTGGGGTTATCATCCCGGCAGGCTATGGGCACGTCTGATTATCCGCGTGCTGTTGCTGCCCATCAAGGTAGAAGGTCGCGAGCACCTGAAAGACAAACAGTCTTATGTGTTTGTCAGCAACCATCAGGGTGCTTTCGATATCTTTATCATCTACGGTTTCTTGGGCAGAAACTTCAAATGGATGATGAAACACCAGCTACGCAAAATGCCATTGGTGGGTGTTGCTTGTGATGCAGCCCATCATATCTTTGTTGACAGAAGCGGACCGCATAAGATTCGGGATTCCTACAGCAAGGCACGGGAGATTCTCCGTGAGGGAATGTCGTTGGTGGTGTTTCCAGAAGGTTCGCGCACCTTTACAGGCCACATGGGGAAGTTTCGTCGTGGCGCATTTATGTTGGCTGATGAACTGCAACTGCCCGTTTGTCCGCTGACCATCAACGGCTCGTTCAACGTGATGCCTCGAACGCGTGATATGAAATGGGTGTTGTGGCATCCGCTCCGTCTGACCATCCATGAACCTATCGAGCCAACAGGACACGGTAAGGAGTATGTTGATGAGGTGGTAGATAAAAGTTATCAAAGTGTGATGTCTGGATTGGTACCTGAATATCAGGGATATCGGGAGAATCCGGATCAATAAGAAGCCCCCTCCGGCTCCCCCTGAAGGGGGAGGGGAGGAGAGAAGGAGTAAGGAGTAAAGGAGTAAAAGAATATGAAGAAAAGATTTATATATTTGTGTTTGGCTTTGGTAAGCATTGGCTTCCTCTTCGTTTCGTGTAGCGATGACAATGAGGATGACAATCAAACTATGCGTACCTATATCATGCTGTTCCCTTGGACGGGTGACGAGACATCAGATGTGGGGTTGTTCTACTATTTCAAAGAAAACATCAATGAAGTCGAATATGCCATTGAAGATCAAAAGGGGCTGAATCGGGAGCGTGTACTTGTGTATTTGCAAACAACAAAATCAACAGCAACTTTGTATGAAATAGTTTTTCAAAATGGTGTTGCTTCCCTTAAAACGCTGAAAGAATACCCTGATGTCAATTGTGCAGAACAGGGTACCATCAGCCGTGTGCTCAATGACGTACAGAGTTTTGCGCCCGCCAATGAGTATGCTTTGATGCTGGGTGCTCACGGTTGTGGATGGACGTATGTGAACGATTGGAACAATTACCCGTTTAATGCCAGGATGCGTATGTTCACTGATAAGAATAGAAACCCAGTCACACGATTCAGTCATACAGCAGGCGGTGACGCATCGACACGTTTTTTGGGTAGTTCCACTACCAAGAAGTATGAAATAGATGTAGAGATGCTCGCTGATGAGATCCGTCGTGCAGGTATGCATTTGCGTTATATCTTGTTCGATATCTGTTATATGGGTAATATTGAGACGGCATACGCGCTGCGTAAGGTCACAGATTATATCATTGCCTCACCCAGTGAGATTATGTCATACGGAATGCCGTATCGGTCCATGTGGAAGTACCTTACGGGTAATATCAACTTTGATGGTGCATGCAAGTCTTTCTATGAATTCTACAGAAACTATTCCTTTCCGTATGGTTGTCTTGTGACGATCAATTGTTCGGAAGTTGACCAGATGGTTTCTCTGATGAAACGTATCAATCAGACATATCATTTCGATGCATTGCAACGCAAAAATGTGCAGGCCCTCGACGGATACAGCCAGATAGGGGAAGAAACAATCTTCTTTGATTTTGAAGACTATGTGAATCATCTGGTGACCGATGAGGCGCTTCTGACAGAATACCGCCAGGAAATGAAACGACTGGTACCTTATTATTATACAACCAACGAACTGCCGACGAACCTGCCTGGTTATCTTACTCATTATCCAGTTAAACAGTTCTCTGGCCTTTCCATTTCAGATCCCAGCAATCACGTAGTGGCCATACGTGGACTACAGAAAACAGGATGGTATCAGGCCACCCATTAGTTTAACTCCCATTTTAACTCCCACTTTAACTCCCACTTTAACTCCCATTTTAACTTCCACTTTAACTCCCACTTAAATATAAGCATATGAATCAGAGTGACAGCATCGTAATCATTCCTACTTATAATGAGAAGGAAAACATTGAGAAAATTATCAGGGCCGTCTTCGGACTTGAAAAGTGTTTCCATATTCTGGTGATAGACGACGGTAGTCCTGACGGCACTGCCGACATCGTGAAAGGACTGATGCAAAAAGAGTTTTCCGATCGACTGTTTATCATGGAGCGGAGTGGGAAACTGGGATTGGGTACAGCCTATATCGCCGGTTTCAAGTGGGCATTGGAGCGTGACTACGGTTACATCTTTGAGATGGATGCCGACTTCAGTCATGATCCCAACGACCTTCCGCGTCTCTATAGCGCCTGTGCCGACGAAGGATATGATGTGGCGATCGGTTCACGTTATATCTCTGGAGTGAATGTGGTGAACTGGCCTATCGGTCGTGTGCTGATGAGTTATTTCGCATCGAAATATGTACGTATCGTTACAGGTTTCCAAGTCCACGATACAACAGCCGGCTTCAAATGCTACAAACGTCGTGTGCTGAAGACCATCGAATTAGACAAGATTCGTTTCAAAGGCTACGGCTTCCAGATAGAGATGAAATATACCGCCCATAAGATCGGATTCAAGATCAAGGAGGTTCCTGTGGTGTTCGTCAACCGTCGTGAGGGCGTGTCCAAGATGAGCGGCGGTATCTTTGGTGAAGCCTTCTTTGGCGTGATGCGCCTGCGTTGGGACGGATGGTTCCGTAAGTATCCGGAAATAAAGGAATAGAGTGGATATTCGCGAACTGATTACGATAAGTGCTGCGTCAATCAGGACAAAGGCATTCGTGAAGTTGCTGGAAGACGATTCTGAAAATCCTGTTTTCCTGCAGGGTTTATTGGGTTCTTCCGCTCCCGTTTTCTTTGCAGGAGTGGCGGAAACGATAAAGAAAGTCTCCTCCTCAGAGGGGCCTTTCCTTTTTATTTTAAACGATGCTGATGAGGCTGGATATTTCTATCATGACCTGACGCAACTTCTCGGTAACGAACAGGTGTTGTTTTTTCCTTCGAGCTATCGCCGTGCTGTGAAATACGGACAGCGCGATGCTGCCAACGAAATCCTCCGAACAGAAGTGTTGACACGACTGAATTCGTTTCATTCCGCAAACACCTCCCCTATGGGGGGAGGACGGGAGGGAGCTTCTCTCATCGTCACCCATCCTGAGGCTATTGCCGAGCGTGTAGTTTCCCAGCAGCAGTTGGATGAGCGTACCTTGCAGCTGTCGGTGGGACAGACGGTCGATTTGATGGAGGTGGAGAAGACATTGCGCGACTATGGTTTCACGGAAACAGACTATGTGTATGAGCCTGGCCAGTTTGCTGTTCGCGGCAGCATCCTCGATGTTTATTCTTACAGTAGCGAATTGCCGTTCCGTATCGACTTCTTTGGTGATGATATTGATACCATCAGGACTTTCGAAGTCGATTCGCAGCTTTCCCACGAGCGCAAGGAAACGGTAACGATTGTTCCTGAACTGTCTGTACAGGAGAGCGTAAAGGTCCCTGTCCTGCAGTTCTTTCCTGACAATACGGTTCTGGTCACGCGCGGATTGGATTTTATCCGCGATACCATCGGGCAGATTTATGAGACAGGTTTCTCCAAACAGACGATGATAGAACGTTTGGAAGAGGCTACGGAATTGGAACAGGAGGAGATTCGTCGTGAGATGGAGCGCGACAGTCAGTTGATTACTGGTGCTCAGTTTGCGGAAGATGTCACCCGTTTCCGTCAGGTGGTTTTGAAGTCGCAGGTTAACACCCAACACCCATCACCCAACACCATTCCCTTCAACATCACCCATCAGCCGCTGTTCCATAAGAACTTTGCATTGCTGAAGCAAACGCTTGCTGACTATCGTCAACAAGGCTACACCTTATATATATTAGCAGACAGCGCCAAGCAACAGGAACGTCTGCGTGACATCCTGACGGAAAGAGATCCGAACGATGCAGCCCTTCTGGTTGAAGGCGATGAGGATGAATGGTTCATTCCCGTGAATAAAACGTTGCATGAGGGCTTCGTTGACAACGACCGGAAGATGTGTTTCCTGACCGACCACCAGATCTTCGACCGCTTCCATAAGTATAGTTTGAAGTCAGATACCGCACGAGCAGGAAAGATGGCGCTCACCATGAAGGAGTTGCAGGAGATGGAACCAGGCGACTACATTGTACACGTCGATTTCGGCATCGGAAAGTTTGCCGGATTGGTGCGTGTGCCTGTGATGACACGCGAGGGGAAACAAGGCTATCAGGAAGCCATCCGACTGGTTTACCAGCGTGGTGATATTGTGGATGTAAGCATTCATTCGCTGTATAAGATTTCGAAATTCCGCCGTTCTGACGGTGAACACGAACCTCGGTTGTCCACATTGGGAACGGGTGCTTGGGAGCGAATGAAGGAGCGCACCAAGAAACGTATCAAGGATATCGCCCGTGATCTCATCCGTCTCTATGCAAAACGTCGTACGGAGAAAGGTTTTTCATATAGTCCTGACACGTATATGCAACAGGAACTGGAGGCCTCGTTCTTGTATGAGGACACGCCTGACCAGCTGAAGGCTACTACGGATGTGAAAGCGGATATGGAGCGTGCGCAGCCGATGGACCGATTGGTTTGTGGCGATGTGGGTTTCGGAAAAACGGAGGTGGCTGTGCGTGCAGCTTTCAAAGCCGCCACCGATTCCAAACAGGTAGCGGTACTAGTGCCTACGACCGTATTGGCTTTTCAGCACTATCAGACTTTCCGCGACCGTCTGCGGGGAATGCCCGTACGTGTGGATTATCTCTCACGTGCCCGTTCTGCCAAACAGACGCGTACGGTGCTCGAAGACTTGAAAGACGGAAAGATTGACATTCTCATCGGTACCCATAAGCTCATCAGCAAACAGGTGGTGTGGAAAGACCTCGGTCTGCTTATCATCGACGAAGAGCAGAAATTTGGTGTCTCCACGAAGGAGAAACTGCGCCAGCTGAAAACCAATGTCGATACACTGACGATGTCGGCAACACCCATCCCGCGTACCTTACAGTTCTCGTTGATGGGTGCCCGTGATATGAGTATCATCCGCACACCGCCGCCCAACCGCTATCCGATACAGACAGAAATCAGTACGTTCAGCGGTGAGGTGATAGCCGATGCCATCAACTTTGAGATGAGTCGCAACGGACAGGTGTTCTTCGTCAGCGACCGCATCAAAAGTCTCGACCATATCGCTGAGGTCATCCATAAATATATTCCTGATGCCCGCGTTGCCATCGGACACGGACAGATGAAGCCTGAGCAGCTGGAGGAAATCATCATTGGTTTCATCAATTACGACTATGATGTGCTGCTCTCGACAACCATTGTGGAGAACGGTATTGACATTCCTAATGCGAACACCATCATCATCTATGATGCACACCGATTCGGACTCTCCGACCTGCATCAGATGCGTGGACGAGTAGGGCGCAGCAACCGTAAGGCTTTCTGCTATCTGATTGCTCCACCGCTGGCAGGATTGAATACGGAGGCGCGCAGACGATTGGAGGCTTTGGAAAACTTCTCGGAATTGGGTAGCGGCTTCAGTTTGGCCATGCAGGATTTGGATATTCGTGGTGCCGGCAACTTGCTGGGTGCCGAACAGAGTGGTTTTATGGAGGATCTCGGTTACGAGACCTATCTGAAAATCCTCAAGGAGGCGATGGCGGAACTGAGGAACGAAGCAAGCGCAGAGCCAAGCTCGCTTGAGCAATGCCTTGCAAGGACGAAGTCGACCGAAGGTCAACAGAGGAACGAAGCCTACCCCCAACCCCTCCCCAAGGGAGGGGAGTCGGACCTCCTGCGGAGGGATACGAACGAGCAGTCGGCTGTTCCTGATGGTGAGTTGAGAAATGCAAACAATAAACCTAACCCACGAAGTGGCTTTGCCCCCCTCCCTTTGGGGAAGGCAACGGGGGGGCGAACTCTGTTCGGGATGGGGGATGGGCTTTTTGTTAGCGACTGCGCCTTAGAGTCTGATTTGGAGATGTATTTCCCTGAAACGTATGTGCCAGGAAGCAGTGAGCGGATGTTGCTCTATCGTGAATTGGACAACTTGGAAGAAGACCGCGACCTTGAGGCTTATCGCAAGCGTCTTGAAGACCGGTTCGGTCCTGTGCCCCACGAGGGAGAGGAACTGATGCAGGTGGTTCGTTTGCGTCGTTTGGGAAAAGCATTGGGCTGTGAGAAACTGATTCTGAAGCAAGGCCGCATGCAGATGCAGTTCGTCAGTCAGCCGCAGAGTCCTTTCTATCAGAGTGAAGCTTTTGACCGCATCCTCAATTTCCTGATGTCGAATCCTCGCCGCTGCAACCTGAAAGAAATACGTGAACGACGCAGCATGGTTGTCGCCAATGTGCCAACGGTGGGAGAAGCGGTCAACGTGTTACAGGCAATCTGATAAAGGGAATCATATAAGGGAAGAGAACGAAAAAGGAGCATCCGCACAAAGCGGATGCTCCTTATGATATCAGGGTGATTGTTGCTTATTTCTTCAGTTTCACGGTCTCAATCAACTCTTTAATAGCGGGATCGTCTGGTGTTACCTGGAAGGTATTGATGTACAGACACTTCTCAGGCTCGCTGGCGATGTCAGTAGCCAGATAGTAGAGCTTAGACTGGTCGTTGGCATAAGTCTTCCAAGTCAGACCGGCAGCAGTAATCTCCTTGTTGGTAGCGTCCTTTTCGTGGTTCTTCTGGAACTCGTCGAAGGAAATCGTAGAGGTGCTGATGGTGATAGATGCGTCGTCTTTCTCCATGCGTACGCCACTGGATCTTTCCTCAGTTGTCCAGCCCTCAGGAGCTGTGAATGAGAAGAACTCATTGTCGAAGTCACGAGTAGCAGGTGCTGCAGCCTCTTCCTGTGCAGGAGCTTCTGTTGCTGTGGAATCAGCATTGTCACCAGCTGCGTCTGTCTTCTTTTCTCCACACGATGCCAGCGCAAACGTTGCGATTGCTGCAATGGCAAAAACAAATAATTTCTTCATGTTTAGTAAGGTTTAATTAATAATTGAACGATGCAAAGATAGTAATCCCACATCAATTGAACAAATATTTTTTCCTTTTTTTGAAAAACTAAATCTTCGGCACGTTCGTCAGATACTTTTGGATTTCCTCATCGGGAACCTCGTAGTTGCGCAGGTCGCCATTGAGATAAGACTCGTAGCTTGGCATATCGATGAGACCATGACCACTGAGGTTGAAGAGGATGACTTTTTCTTCACCTGTTTCCTTGCATTTCTTGGCTTCGCGGATGGTGGCAGCAATAGCATGGGTGCTCTCAGGAGCTGGGATGATACCTTCGGTTTGTGCAAAAAGGAGTCCTGCTTCGAAGGTTTCGAGCTGTGGAATGTCAACACCACGCATCAGGCCGTCTTTGATGAGCTGACTGACGATCATGCCGGCACCGTGATAGCGCAGACCGCCAGCATGGATGTTGGCAGGCTTAAAGTCGTGACCGATGGTGTACATCGGCAGCAGCGGTGTATAACCAGCCTCGTCGCCGAAGTCATAACGGAATTCGCCACGTGTCAGCTTCGGACAGCTTTCCGGCTCTGCAGCGATAAACTCAGTGGTCTTGCCATCCAGGATGTTATGACGCATGAACGGGAAGGCGAGGCCGCCAAAGTTACTACCTCCGCCGAAGCAGGCGATGACCATATCGGGATATTCACCAGCCATCTCCATCTGCTTCTCTGCCTCCAGTCCGATGATGGTCTGGTGGAGTCCTACGTGGTTGAGTACAGACCCCAGCGTATATTTACAATTAGGTGTTGTCGTTGCCAGTTCTACAGCCTCAGAGATAGCTGTACCTAACGAACCTGGGTGCATCGGGTCTTTGGTGATGATGTCCTTACCGGCACGGGTGGACATAGAGGGCGATGCTGTGACGGCCGCTCCGAAGGTACGCATCACGCTGGAGCGATAGGGCTTCTGCTGCATGGTGATCTTCACCTGATAGACAGCTGCATCAAGTCCAAACAGCTTGGCGGCATAGGAGAGCGCCATACCCCACTGACCGGCACCCGTCTCTGTGGTCACATTGGTTGTGCCTTCCTGCTTGGCATAGTAGCACTGGGGCAGGGCAGAGTTGATTTTATGTGAACCGAGCGGGTTGGTGGATTCGTTCTTGAAATAGATATGAGCCGGTGTTCCCAGAGCTTCCTCCAGTGCATAGGCACGCACCAGCGGCGTAGAACGGTAGAATTTGTATTTGTCGAGCACTTCCTCTGGGATATCTATCCAGGCATGTTCTGTATCGAGTTCCTGCACACAGCACTCACGTGGGAAGATATGTGCCAAATCGTCAACGCCCAGCGGTTGTTTGGTTGCTGGATGGATAGGAGGCAGCGGCTTGTTGGGCATGTCTGCCTGAATGTTGTACCATTGTGTCGGGAGTTCATTCTCCTGAAGGATAAATTTCTTCTGTTTGCTCATAATAGTTATTTTATTGTTACTTTTTGTCGGTAATTTGGCGACAAAGGTAACAATTATTTCTTAAAACGTGTCAGTTTCTACATATTTATTTTTATCTTTGCACGCAATTATGCAGATACAAGAGGCACTGAAAGAAAAAATATTAATTCTTGACGGAGCGATGGGAACGTTTATCCAATCGCAAGCTCTGTCGTCTGCTGCCTATCATGGGGAGCGTTTCGCCCATGCTGCCGTTTCCCTTGTGGGCAATCATGATATCCTGAATCTGACTGCTCCGCAGGTTATCAGTGCGATTCATCAAAGTTATATTGAGGCAGGTGCTGATATCATTACGACCAACACCTTCTCCTCCAACCGTATCTCGCAGAAAGAATATGCCTGTGAGGAGGTCGTACGGGAGATGGCCTATGCCGGCGCGCAGTTAGCCCGCCAAGCGGCCGATGCCTGCACCACGCGGAAGATATGGGTAGCAGGAAGTATGGGACCAACCTCGAAAACCTTGTCGCTGGCTGCAGATATGGGTAAGCCGACTGAACGACCTGTTGATTTTGATCAGTTGGCTGATGCCTATCGTGAACAAGCCGAAGCATTATGGACAGGAGGTGCCGACCTGCTGTTGTTGGAGACGTGTTTCGATGCGCTGAATGCCAAAGCCGCGCTCTATGCCATCCAGCAACTCAATGAGAAACTGGGTGTTGTCATTCCTGTGATGGTGTCGGCAACCATCAACGACAGAAGTGGTCGAACGCTGACAGGACAGACCTTGGAGGCGTTCTATATCAGCATTTCCCATTATCCCATCCTGTCGTTCGGATTGAACTGTTCGTTCGGCGTCACTGAGCTGCGCCCGTTTGTCGAGCAGCTGGCACGTGTGGTGCCTGCCTATATCAGCCTTCATCCAAATGCCGGCTTGCCCAATGAGATGGGTGAATACGATGAGCTTCCGGCATTCACCGCTCATCACCTCAAGGCGATGGCTGAGGCAGGACTGTTGAATATTGCCGGCGGATGCTGCGGAACAACAGACAAGCATATCCGTGCGATTGCCGATGCCCTTCGCGATGTGAAGCCACGCATCATTCCAACGACTGATGTCAACGACCTTCAGGTGTCTGGCTTGGAACCCCACCGGGTCATCACCCACCACCCATCACCCACCACCCATCATTTCACCAATGTGGGTGAACGTACCAATGTGGCCGGTTCCAGAAAGTTTGCCCGCCTCATTGCTGAAAAAAAATACGAGGAAGCCACACAGATAGCCCGTCACCAGATAGAGGGCGGCGCCTCAATCATCGACATCAATATGGACGATGCCATGTTGGATAGCCGACAGGAGATGCGCAACTTCGTGCGATACCTCTCCAACGACCCTGCTGCCGCTGGTGCTGCGCTGATGATTGACTCGTCAGATTGGCCAACGGTGATTGAAGGTCTGAAGAACGCTCAGGGCAAATGCATCGTCAACTCGATTAGTTTGAAGGAGGGCGAAAAAATCTTCATAGAGAAGGCACGTGAACTGTTGCGCTTGGGGGCTGCCGTTGTTGTGATGGCTTTCGATGAAGAAGGACAGGCTACGACATATGAGCGGAAGATTGCTATTGCCGGGCGTGCTTACCAGTTGCTGACAGCGATGGGATTTCCACCGCAGGATATCATCTTCGACGTGAATATCTTGTCTGTCGGAACAGGTATCGCCGAACATGCGTTATACGGCATTGACTTCATCAAGGCCGTAGCGTGGATCAAGGAGAACCTTCCTGATGCGAAGACCAGTGGCGGCGTAAGCAACCTGTCGTTTGCCTTCCGCGGAAACAATGTGGTGCGCGAAGCCATGCACTCTGCCTTCCTCTATCATGCGGTCAGAGCAGGACTCGATATGGGTATCGTCAATCCGGCGATGCTGCAGGTGTATGACGAGATAGAACCTCAGCTGCTGAAAGCGGTCGAAGATGTAATCTTGAACCGTCACCCGCAGGCTACAGAGACGCTGATTGCATTGGCGGAGGAGTTGAAGCAGAACGCTTCCGGACCTGTTGCATCGGCCGAAAAGTCGCAGCAGGACTGGCGAAACAAACCCGTTGAGGAGCGTGTGACCCTCGCCTTGTGTAAGGGACAGGTGGAGTTCTTACCGCAGGATATCGTGGAACTGCTCCACATGTATGGCGACAACCCTGTAGAGGTCATCGAAAAACCGCTGATGCGGGCAATGGAACGGGTGGGAACGCTCTTTGCTGAAGGAAAAATGTTTCTGCCGCAGGTTGTCAAGTCGGCACAGGTGATGAAGGAAGCTGTCGCCATCTTGCAACCGTATATCGACCAAAATACCTCACAAAGCGGAGCGCAAGCCCGGAAACCTGTGGTTATTCTGGCAACGGCTAATGGGGATGTGCACGATATCGGTAAGAATATCGTGGGCATCGTCTTGGCGTGCAATCATTTCGAGGTACATGACTTGGGTGTGATGGTGAGCAACGAGACCATTCTCTCAGAGACGCTGCGCTTGAATCCGTGTATGGTAGGCGTGAGCGGCTTGATAACCCCGTCGCTGAAGGAAATGGAAGACCTCTGCCAGTTGTTCCAGAAGCACCAGTTGCAGATACCGCTGGTGGTAGGTGGCGCCACAACTTCAGCCGTTCATACAGCAGTGAAACTGGCTCCGCTCTACGATTATGTCGTTGCCTATGGCGGCGATGCCTCTTATACCTCCGTGCTGGCGAAAAAACTGCTGTCGAACCGTGAGGCGACCATTCAGGAAATCAAGACCACCCAGCAGGAAATCCGGGAGGCCTACGAGGAGCGTCATTATGAGATGGTGCCTTATGAGGAGGCTAACCGTCAGGCTCCGCAACTGCAGGTGGCATCGGGCTATGTGCGATTGGAAGAGTTGCAGCCCTACGAATCCTTGCAGCCGTCGATTGCTGATGTGGAAAAAGATATCGACTGGCGTATGTTCCTGCTGTTCTGGGGTTATCGCGGTGAGTCTCTCCAGCAGCTGCTGGTCAACCCGGAGGCTGAGAAGACACTGCGTGAAGGCAAGGAGTGGCTTGAGAAAGCAAAGCGTGAGGGTATCCTCAGCTTACAGGTTCTGCTGCATTTCGAGAACGCCCGCCGACAAGGAAATGATATGTGTTTTGCCGATGGAACAGTGATGCCGATGCTCCGCAGTCAGAGCAAGGTGGGCGCATTCCTCTCGCTGGCCGACTTCCTCGACAGCGATGCCGACAGTCCTGTCGGACTTTTTTGCGTCGTTGCTGATACAACGGCGACGTATGCCGACAAGAAATCGTATGACTGTTTGATGAACCACGCCCTTCGTGCCCGATTGGCTGAGGCTTGTGTCAACTGGATACAGCATCAGGTCTATGACAGACAGGAAAAACGGGTCATCCGTCCGGCTTTCGGCTATCCGGTTTGTCCCGACCATTCGCTGAAACAGATTCTGTTCCGACAGCTTCATGTCGAGGAACGAATGGGCATCCGACTGACACCCCAGTATTCCATCCAGCCGTCAACAACCGTCTGTGGCTTGCTGATAGCTCATCCGGAAGCACGCTATTTCCCTATCGGCCGCATCGATGAACAACAGCTGGCAGACTACTGCCAACGTCGCGGCATCGCGGTAGAGGAGGGAAGAAGGTTATTGGATAAATATGTAACTAACTATGAGTAAAGTAATCGATATTATCAACAGCAGACAGGCGCCTTTCGCCTCGTTTGAACTGGTGCCGCCCCTGAAGGGCAGCGACGTGTCAAAACTCTATCAAAGTATTGAACCGCTGATGGAGTTGGCGCCGCCATTCCTGAATGTAACCTGCCACCGTGATGAGATAGAGTATCATCCCAATGGCGACGGCACCTATACGAAGCTGACGCTGGCCAAGCGTCCGGGTACCATCGCTATCGTCGCAGCCATCATGCGACGGTTCCCTGTCGAGATTGTGCCGCACGTCATCTGCGGTGGTGCCTCGCAGACAACCATCGAGAGCGAGTTGCTGGATTTGCACTTCCTGGGCATCGAGAATGTGGTGGCGCTACGTGGTGATGCCATTCCCGGTCAGCGTTATTTCATTCCAGAACCCTACGGCTTTGTCCATTCAGAGGAATTGGTGGGCATGATCCGCAATCTGAATCAGGGCATCTATCTTGATCCGACGGTGAAAAACGGGTTGTCCACCAACTTCTGTGTGGGTGTGGCAGCCTATCCGGAGAAACATTTCGAGGCAGCCAATCTGGATACGGATATCCAATATCTGAAGAAGAAGGTGGATGCCGGTGCCGACTATATCATCACCCAGATGTTCTTCAACAACGACAGTTTCTATCAGTTTGAAGCGCAGTGCAGACAGGCGGGCATCACTGTGCCCATCATTCCAGGCTTGAAACCCATCTCGTCGCAACGGCAGATAGACCTGTTGCCTCGTACTTTCCACATTGATATTCCGCAGGATTTGGTCAAGGAAATGAAAAAGGCCACTGCTTCGGATGCGGCCTATCAGGCGGGTATTGAATGGTGCGTGGCACAAAGTCGCGACCTGTTGCAACACGGCGTACCCGCCATCCATTACTACACGATGGGGAAGGCTGAGAATATCCGTGCCGTTGTCAATGCAACCTTTTAAAAAATATGAAAAGAATTTTACTGTCATTATTTTTGCTGGCAGGTGCTTTCGCAACACTTTCTGCCGCAACATTGGAGGCCAGTACCCGTCAGGCTGTTTATCCTGGTACGAACATTCCGCGACTGACGATTGTCAGTGGCAGCGGCAAGACGTCTTATGTAAGTGGTGTCATCGACGATCCCAACGATCCTGCCGCTACCGTAGGCATCTGGTTCAATGCCCCCACAGGCAGCACCCTCACGTTTAAGTCCAGCAAGACCAGCGTGGTGAAAGTGGCCGATATCACTGCCGAGGAGATAGAAAGCGGACTCTTTGCCGTGCGTATCAAACCGTCAGGCGTGGGAACATCGAAAATCACGGTCAGCCTTTCGGGTGCATCCGACTACTTCATCGAATATGCAGCAAACAAGGGCAGCAGCCAGTCGCAGACAACGTGGCTCACAAACATCGCTGATGCTTCCGCAATGGCCCCTGTAGGCGACGGATACATCTATATCGCTGATGATGAGACCAATGTGCTTCGCCTGTATAATATGGCCTTATCCGGCAAATCGCTTGCTGAGATTGACGCTACGTCGATGGCAAACGGTAAGAGTGGGGAGGAATTTGATATAGAGTGTGCGACGGTGAGCGAAGACGGAAACACCATTTATTGGCTCGCATCGCTGACAAACAGTAAGAAGGGAAAGGAAAAACCTTACCGCAATCGTGCATTTTCTACATCTATCAACGGAGCGGGGGCAACGGCTACGCTCTCTGCAGGAGCCTACAGCGAACAGTTCCGCGATGCCATGATTGCATTTGGTGATACCAACGGTTGGAACTTCACGGCTTCGGCTTCCTATGAAAACGAGATGATTCCGAAACGTATCGACGGGTTCAATGTCGAAGGTCTGACACTCAAGAAGGGTGGGGGAGCTGCCTATGTCGCTTTCCGTGCACCCTGTGTGCCGAAGAAAGGAGTCACACCCACTTCCTCCAACCGACAGTATGCCGTGATGGCGCCTGTTAGCAATTTCGAGAATATCTTCACCGCGAAGGGAAAGAGCAGTGTCAAACCGCAAACCGGTGACCCCGTGCTTTTCGATTTTGGTGGATTGGGCATCCGTTCCATCGAACGTGTGGGCGATTACTATGTCATCATCGTAGGACTCTTCGAAGGTGGAGGGACGCCGAAGATGTATCTTTGGGACGGTACTACCCTTGCCAATGCGGAACCGATCGTGCCTGGCACCGCTCATCTGACGGAAATGAATCTGCCGATAGCAGACCTTGGCGACGGCTCCGAAGGGCATCCTGAGGCATTGATAGCACGACAGGAAGGCAACGAACTGGTCATTGACATCATCACCGACAGCGGTTCTGCGGATCTATACGACAATGGGAAGGAAAACAAGGATTATAGTTCGGATAAATCCAAGTATCCGTGGGCCAAGTTCCGGCTGGATGTTTTCCGCTATCAGTTGCCCGTTTCCAACCATATCGGTATGACAGAAGTGGAGCCGGATGTTTGTTATCGGCTTGCTGGTCAACAACTGACGCTGACAGGTCTGCCGTCAGGAACGCCTGTAAGCGTTGTGACCGTTGATGGAAAAGTGGTCGGCACAGCCACAGCCGACGGTGCTGCCTGTACGCTCCGTTTGCCTGATGCCCAGGCCGTCTATATCGTAAAAACCCCTCACTGCTCCTTCAAAATACAAACTCCTAAATAACCCCTTGCTCATTCTCCTTTCCATTCTCATCTACTTCGCCCTGCTCTTCGTCATCAGCAGAGTCACAAGCGGCAAAGGCGACAACGGCACGTTCTATCGTGCCCGTCGTCAGGCTCCTTGGTATATGGTGGCGTTCGGAATGGTGGGCGCAAGCATCTCTGGCGTCACCTTCGTGAGTGTGCCAGGAATGGTTGAACAGTCGGATATGACCTATCTGCAGACCTGCATGGGCTTTGTTGTCGGCTATTTCCTGGTCGCCTATCTTCTGCTGCCCATCTTCTATCGACTGAACCTGACCACCATCTACACGTTCCTGCTGCAACGGCTGGGCAAATATTCCTACAAGACGGGCGCATCGTTCTTCCTGCTGTCGAAGATGGCCGGAGCTTCCGTGCGCTTCTATCTGGCGTGCGTCATCCTCCACCAGTTTGCCGTCGTCCCCCTTCTCTCAACCTTTGACCTTCGACCTTCGACCTTTGACTCTCAACTTTCCTTCCTCCTCACCGTCGTCGTGATGGTGTTGCTGATATGGCTCTACACCCGACGCGGAGGCATCGGCACGCTGGTGTGGACAGATACCTTTCAGACCATTTGTATGTTCACGGCCCTTCTCCTTATTATATATATGGCGATTTCGCAGATGGGCATGAACATTGGTGAGGCGGTGCAGGCCATCGCTGCCGACAGCCACAGCCGCATCTTTGTGTTCGACGACTGGATGTCAAAACAGAATTTCTGGAAACAGTTCCTCAGCGGTATCTTCATTGTCGTCGTGATGACAGGACTCGATCAGGACATGATGCAGAAGAACCTGACGTGTAAAACCCTTCGCGATGCCCAGAAGGATATGTGTACCTACGGTTTCGCCTTCCTGCCGGCAAACCTGCTGTTCCTGTCGCTGGGCGTTCTGTTGATCATGCTCTTCCAGCAGCAGGGTGTCACCCTTCCTGAATCCTCCGACCAACTTCTCCCGACGTTTATAGGAGATAATTCTATCTTCCTCCCTAAGGGAGGGCCGGGGTGGGTCTCTATCATCTTCGTCCTCGGCATCGTAGCCGCCTCATTCTCCAGTGCCGACTCCGCGCTGACAGCGATGACAACCAGTTTCTGTGTGGATATCTGCGGACGGCCTGACGATGAACGGTTGCGCAAGCGTATGCACTTTGTGATGGCCATCGTCTTTATGGTGTTCATCCTGCTGTTCGAGTTGCTCAACTCCACCAGCATCATCGATGCCATCTATGTGATGTGCTCCTATACCTATGGTCCCCTGCTGGGTCTTTTCGCTTATGCCTTGAGGATGCAGAAGAAAAATCCCATGCACCGAATGGGCGAGTGTTCCGACCGCTTGGTCCCGTATATCGCCGTTGCATCACCCTTGTTGTGCTTCGCCCTCGAACTCGCCACCCGTTACCTCTTCCATTATCAGTTCGGCTACGAACTCCTCATGGTTAATGGCCTCATTACCTTCTTGGGGTTAAAAGTTCTCTCAAAACACTAATCCACGACTCCAATCCCCCCCCTTTTTGAGTCCATTTTGCCTATTGTGTTCGCACACAAGGCTTGATTTAAATCAAGAAATTGCATATTTTTAAAGAAAAATGGAACAAATATTTGGATTGTGTGCGCAAACAGTCGTACCTTTGCATCGTCAAAAGAACACAAGCGGTGTTCAAAGGACAAAAAGAATAGTCAACGACAGATTGATTTGAATTGTCAAGGCATTCGATTTGAATAGGTTTAGCAGATGGAAAAGATTGTTTAGATTGTAGATACAGGAAATAAAAGATTGATATTTAGTTTTGTTAGTAATATAGGTTTTAGGTTAGTTATTAGGTTTGTTTTTTAGGTTATCAATTAGGTTTTTAGTTAATAGGTAAAAAGAAAAGATTGTTTCAGGAGCGATAGACCAGCCGTGAGGCCAGTCTTTCACAAGAAAAAAGTTAGAAATTGGATAATGATGCGGGCGCTTTCAACAATGTTGAGGACGCCCGCATTCTTTATGCTACAGTGAAAATAGTCGACCCACTATTCCCTGATTCTTTCACACAAAGGGTCCCTTTGTGTTATTTATAAGTAGGTATCGAGTGTTGTTTTCAGAATTTCTTTGTACCTTTGCAACAAAGAATTGAAAAGACGATGTATTTCACTGGAATTATCATTGCGGCATGTACGTTCTTGACGATTGGAATCTGGCATCCGATTGTGATCAAGACGGAGTATTACTGGGGAACACGACCTTGGGTCGTGTTCCTGTTGATAGGTGTGGCGGCGATCGTTGCTGCTTTGTTTATTGAGAATACGGTTGTTTCTGCTGTCGTGGGCGTTTTCGGTGCCTCAGCACTGTGGGGCGTCGGTGAACTCTTCGAACAGAAGAAACGCGTAGAAAGGGGCTGGTTTCCCAAGAACCCCAAGCGCAAATAAGGATTAGCGCGTTACCAAATCCAATTTGTAATACACACAATCTGTATCGCGGTAGAACTCTTTGGCACCCCAACGTTGCCAGTATTGATGGGTCTTGAGGCGATGCAGTACGGGAATGAAGATGAAATCGAACCGGTCTTTCAATTCGGGCATAACAGACATCAGCATGTCGTAGTTCAATCGGGTACCACGATATTTTTCTGCCACGATGAACGAAAAGACGGCGGTATAACGCTGGGCGTTGAGACTCGTTAGCAGTTCTGGCTGGTCTTTCAGGATCTGCGGCGTCTCCTCCTCAATCCGATAATCACTCATATTGAGCAGTCCGATGACTTGGCCGTTTTCATCTAAGGCCTTGACACTCAGCGGCCAGTTGAAATGCAGGTCTTGCACCCACGACTCCACCTCAGCGCGGTCGAAACCGTATTGTTGCACCATCCAGTCAACGGTCAGCGGCGCGTCATCGGACGTCATCCTTGAGAGGTAAGAGGTAAGAGGTAGGTGGTGAGAGGTTACCTTGACCACATTGTAGGTCAACAGTATTTCAGGGTGATACGACAGTTTCGCCTGGCGAAGACCAGGGATTCCCATATCTTCTTCGCGGTTCAGATAGATGTATTGCTCTGGCAGATGCTCAGCAAACTGCTGGTTGATGATGGCAAATGCACCCTCTACATGCCGGTCGGCTTTCTCCACACAGACGTCGAAGGTGTCGGTAGTGACAGCGGATCCGTATGTGAAAGCGACCATACGACCATCTACAAAGATGCCTCCGCCAATCATGCCGAGAGCGTCCCAATTCGAAAAAATGGTTTCCATCACGCGATGCTCGGCATCAATGGTTTCTTGTGGTGAGCCTGTCGAAGGGGGCGAACCATCATTCCTGTTTTGACCTTCGTTTTTCTCCCTCAGCCAAATTTCTGTCAACCGGCGACATTCGTCAAAGGATTCCGGCGTAAGAGGCCAGTATTCGAAATCGGGATGCTTTGAGCGGAAACGACGGATGTGATTACGCTTGGCGTCCAGGTGCTTGCCGTGAAGCGTTGCGAGATCAGTGCGACGATAGATGTAATCGTATTGGTCGCGAAGCGGCGACGATGAAATTGACCATTGACCTTTGTTTTTCCCCGTGGGCAGCAACCGTTGGTTGTCCTTTGACCATTGGGCCAATTGTGAATCTTCAAGGCCAATCAGTGTCAATTCTCCATGGCTGTCGTCCCATAAAGCCTCCAGCAATTCCTGCGACAACGCTTCTGACGTGCAAACCATATACGCTCGCTGGCCATCGAAGGTATAGCGCAGCACCACGGCGTTGTCAAGCACACACACCTCGGTGTTGTACCAGAACTGCCATCCCACAAGGTTGGCAAAGGTGTAGTTGCAGTTGCGCCGCCCCGAATGAAGCATCACGGCCTGCATTGCCTCGCGGTCGGACAACGTCAAAGGATGAAACGTGAGCGTCATGGTATTCCGCTGTTATTTCCGGTATTTCTTCAGTAGGGGAATCTCCTCGCAGAGGGCATCGGCCAACAGCTTGGCAACCGTGCTTGCGCCATAGATGTTGTAGTGGGTATTGTCCTGCTTGCCCTTTGGCTCGCTTGGCTCCTGACCGGGCAGGAACCACATGTGGAGTTTCTTGGACTCCTCACGACCAAGTCCCTGTTCCAAGTCGTGGGTAATCTTGTTGGCATCCACGAAGAGGCAATTCATGCGGCGGGCTACGTCGCGTGGAGCCTGCGCATACAGGCCGTGCGTGTCGATCAGGGAGTCGCCCTCAACCATTCTCACACCGTCCTTAAAGGTGGACGTGCGCAGCAACTCGTCGTCAGCAATCTCAGGCGCCTTCACCATGAAATTGCGACGCACCACGCAGTTCATCAGAACGGGAATGCCGCCATGTTCACGGGTCTCTCGTATGTATTTAGCCAGATTGTAGTCGAAGGTAGATCCAGGATCGGTATGGCGTTCAGGCTGCGGTTTCTCGTCGTTATGGCCAAACTGGATGATGACATAGTCGCCGGGTTTTATCTTCTCCAGCACCTTGTCCCATCGTCCCTCACTGATAAAACTCTTCGATGAACGACCGTTGACAGCATGATTGTCAACGACCACATAGTTGGCATCGAAATACTGTTGTAGCATCATGCCCCAGCCGCGTTCCTGCTTGCCGCCAGTGGTGTCCTTGTTGGCAGCGGTTGAGTCACCGATGATGAAGATGGTCGTCACCTTACCGGGCATGAAGGCTGTGCAGAGCACGAAGATTGAAATGAGCAGAAATATTGGTTTTTTCATCATGATTTTACAGTTTTCCGGCAAGTTCAATTACTTTCTGTTTGGTTTCCTCAGTCTTCTGCTCGTCAATTTTGGCACTGACGAAGCCCATGTTCTCTACTTTCCAGTAGTTGCAGATGTCACGGAACTCAGCTGTAGATCCGTCATAGACACCAGGCGAATAGGATGACATCAGCAGCGCCATCTTCTTCACTTTAGCAGGTGCATTCACGCAGTACATGCGCTGGATGGGAGCCTGAATCTGTGCGCAGAGGGTGAAATAATAGATGGGGGCGGCCAGCACCAATGCCTCGGCCTCATTCATCAGCGGATAAAGCTCCTGCATGTCGTCCTTCTGGATGCAGGCACCGTTACCTTTGTTATGACAGTACTCGCAAGCCAGACAGCCTGCAATCTTCTTCTTCGACACATTCACCAGCGTCACTTCATGACCTGCTGCTTCGGCAGCCTTCTTGTATTCTTCCGCCATCCAAGCGGTGTTGCCTTTGGCTCGTGGCGAGCCTTGTAAAATCAGAACTTTCATAATTGTATTTGCTTAGTAGTATTGAAAATATGTCGCAAAGATAGCGAAAAACATTGAATTATCAGCAAATTTGCCTGATTTTTTGTTCAATTGACATAGCCGCTGAAATAAGGTTTCGTAAATCTATCACACAAGCCGTAGCGCCTGCTTTCTGAAACTCCTCCACAATACACCGTCCGATGCCCTGTGCACCACCAGTTATGACGGCTGTTTTTCCTTTGAAATCCATCACTGATAGTACCGTCCACTTCATATTGCATACTCAAATTATTGGCAGAAAGGCTCGATGCGTGCAAACACATTCTCCTTCATGAAGTGCAGTTTACAATTCCTATCAGTTCTTTCATCTGATCAATGATGTAATCTGCCCCTGCTTGTATGAGTTCATCCCTGGTTCCATTGCCCCATGTCACACCACAGGTCTTGACTCCTGCAGCGGCTCCCATCTGGATATCTACTGCCATATCGCCGACTACGAGCGCTTCGTCAGCATCAAAGTGCATGTCGGCAAGGGTTTTCAGAACAGGCTCCGGCTTTGGCTTGGCCTCTTTCACATCATCTGCACCAAGTAAATAGGGGATGTGGTCGGCAATGCCCATATTATGAGTCAACTCAGCGAGAGAGTTGTGGGATCGTGAAGAGGCAATCGTGAGTGTAAAACCTTTCTGATGGAGGACAGCCAGCGTTTCCACAACGTCGGGGAATGCCTCTGGCCGGATGTTTTTCAGATTCTCATTGAAGAGTCGTCTGTATGTTTCAGCACATCGGTCAATCAATTCCTCCTGCAGGTCGGGGAATAACGCTTTGAAGCATGCTGCCAGCGGCAGTCCGATAGTGGCTGCACACTCTTCCTCGTTACGGTTGGGCAGGTGCAGCTCTGCTATGGTCATCTGCATAGTCGTGACGATATTCCTTCTGGTATCGCCCAGTGTACCGTCAAAGTCGAAAATAATCAGTCCTTTGCTCATCGTTTCTGTTTATACATCCATGTGTTTCAATGTCATAATCTTCGTAGGACAGGCCAGTACGCACTTGCCACATTTCAGACAGTCAGGATCGAGATAACCTATTTCCTGTCCACGGCAGTCGTAGGGTGTGAGCTGCATCGGACAGACGCGGGCACAGCTCTTACATTTCATCTGACACGCACTCGATACGTGGATATTCGTAAACGGCTTGGGCAATGGTGCATGCTTCGGAGCTACCCAGCGTGAGAGGGTACCCATTGGACAGAACGAGCACCAGGTGCGTGGTGCATAGATGAAGTTCAGTGTGACACCAACAATGGTGGTTATCACAATAATCGTCCAGAACACGCGACCGATACCGCTCCACATCGCCAATCCGCCCTCACTCCATGGAACAGTGAATGTCAGCTGGATGCCGAACATACCGAAGATGAAGAACACCATGAACAGGCGGAAACTGAAGGTGCGCACGAACTTCGGTATCTCACGATGCGGTGAATATTTCGACAGCAGGCGGTCGTATAGATTGCCGCGAGGACAGACATGTCCGCACCACCAGCGTCCCTTCCAGACGGATGTGAGTACAGGACCTATCATGCAAATAATGGCGATGAGTCCAACCACTGGATAGAACCATCCGATGATGATATACGCAATGATAATCCAGTAGAGGTTTAATCCAGGCGTTGCAAAGTGACGATGGAAGTTTTTCTTTTTCTGTGCCATATTTATTCTTTATTCTTAGATTCGCAGTTTTTATTTGCAAAGATATTGAAAATTACGGGATTATCGCTATATTTGCACCAAAATTAACATGAGAAAATTACTGTTGTCATTTTTTCTGGTATTGTCAGTCGCAGTATCAGCACAAGAAAACGGTGAGTACCAGTTCTCAAGCGGTGCGTGCCAGCTTTCTGTCGTGGGATTCGTCAACAGACAGTTGCAGACCTATCCGAAGTCGCGGTTGCTGGATATCTATAAGTCGTGTTTCCAGGACTACATGGGAGCCGAACATCTGGTTTCTGACAGGCAAAGGGTCAAGGCCTATTTGGATGAAGAGTTGAATTCGACCAGTCTTGACGACCTCATGTCCTGGTACTACGAGCCATGCGGGACAGACAGCTGCTATTTCCGTATTAGCATCAGGGCTATCAAGGAGGGCATTATCACAGAAGACCAACTCCTCGATGCCTTCATCCGCAGTGCAAACGTTCAAACTCGTCCTTCCGTTGAGTCGTGGCGTGAACGCTGGAATAGGATGATTGGTACGATTGACCAGATGAAACTGGATTTGCCGAACTACCAAGATGACAAACAGTTCATCGACAGTGTTCTCTCTGTCGGCAAATATGCTATCAGCCATTCGCCAGAATACCGTGATGCCTATCATCCGCACTACAGGATTGTAGAGCGAAACATCTTTGAGAAAGAACTGTTACTTCAATTTCGTGAGTATCAGCCAAGCTCCGATGACTTGAAGAAGTAGGCCGGGCCATCCGATGGTGAAATCGGCAATCGTTGCATCGATACCGCCTGTCAGAAGCAGTTCACCAAAACAGCCAATGGCCTTGCTGACGAGAACGACACCGATGATCAGCGGCAGACTGACCGTTTTGAAGTGTTGGGCGGTAAAGCCGGCAACAAGGGCGAGAATAGCAAGTTTCAGCGTCATCACAGGCAGTACGGCCATAGCGGGCATCCCTGTTAACAGATGGTTCACAAACGGTGAGAGCAGGGCAGCAAGAAGTCCTGTCTTCCATCCGAACTTGTAGGCACCGGCAAGGATGACAAGCGATAGTGGTGAGAAGATGACACCGCCCTGCGGAATGAGGTGGAACACTTGAGGCAGCACCAGATTGCAAGCAACAAATACCGTTGCCCAAAGATAGGTCTTTGCCTCGTCATAATTGAATGCGTAAAGTCTAATATTTGTTTCCATAATTTTTTTGTTTTAAAAGGTTATTGATATTTTGTAAATTGATACTTTTCCCGCAGTGTCTGCTGCTTTATTTCTCCAGATATGTCCAAGTCAATTTAGTCTTTTCCTGTTTCTGCTCCTAATGCCAGCCAGCGGCCGCGGAACAGGCGGATGAGGAAAAGGATACCGCGAACGGTGAGTTCGACGGCCATCGCAAACCAGACGCCTTGCAAACCGTAGGTCGTTGCCAACAAAGCGGCCAGCGTCAGTCTGATGACCCACATACTGCCCAGGTTGATGATGGCAGGCTTTAACGTGTCGCCGGCACCTACACATACCTGATAGACAACGATACTGGCGGCAAACATCGGTTCGGCAAAGGCCTCGATGCGCAGACAGTCGGTACCCAAGTCGCGAATGGCTTCTACTGGAGTCATCACCGCCATCAAATCAGGAGCAGTGATATACATAATGATACCCATCAGCGTCATCACAATCATACCGGTGAATACGGTCATGTAGGCAAAGCTGCGACACAGGTCGCGACGGGCTGCACCCACACTTTGTCCCACCAGCGTGGTTGCCGCTTCACCAATACCAAAGCCAGGCATATAACAAAGACTCTCAGCGGTGATGGCAAACGTGTGGGCTGCAATAGCGAAATTGCCCAACGGAGCCACAATCATGGTGCTGACAATCTGTGCGCCACTCATCAATACCGACTGGCAGGCGAGGGGCACGCTGATTTTCAAGGCATTGCGTATATACGATGCCTTGAACACCATTTTTGTTTTCAGCCGGATAACACCTAATTCTTCTGAACGGTAAAAAGCAAACCAGCACTGTATCAACATTACGATGGCGAATGCCAAAGCAGTACCCAGAGCGGCACCCTTCACACCAAGTCCCAATCCAGGCATATACCATTCGGTGCCCAGCAGGGTGATGTGTCTGGAAGGGAAGATAAAAAAGAAGTTGAAAAGCATGTCCAATACGCAGAGCGATACGCTCAGGGCACTGGAGATGCGCATTTTCCCCTCACATTTCAGCATGGCTGATGAGAGGTTGTTCATTTGCATGAGGGGGATGCCGAACGCAAAAATCAGGAAATAGGTACCTGCATCGCCTACTATATCGTCGCCACCGCCCAACCAAACGGGTAGCGAACGCGATATCAAAGCGGCTACCGCCATCATCGTCAGACTGAAAACCAGACAGCAGATGATACCGTGACGCACCACCTGACGCGCTTTGTCGAAGTCGTTGGCACCAATAAAATGAGACGTTTGCACGGAAAAGCCCAGCGAGAAAGCACTCGACAAACCGCCAAACAGCCAGATAGTCGATTCCACCAGTCCGATGGAAGCCGGTGCTTCAGCACCCAGACTGCCCACCATGGCCTGATCGATGAGGAACATCACCACGCTGGTCATCTGTGCCAGGATGGACGGGATACTCAGCAGGCAGATGAGATTGAATTTCTCGCCGCCAGTCATGCTGATGCCGTCGCGAATCTTGGACAGAAGGTGGTCGCTCTTCGCCGATGAGAACATGTGCAAAGGTCGTAAGGTCTTGGGAAGTGGCTCTTATTTCATCTCCGTCACTTCACCGTCGGCACGCCAAAAAGCCACGAGTCTGATGTCGTAAATCAGGGTAGAGTAGGCGGGGACACTGATGACACCAGACGATGTTGTCGCGTTTGAAGTGCCATATCCTAACGTGTAGGGGACATAAACCTCCCAGCGGTCGCCGATATGCATCTGCATCAGGGCTGTTGCCCAACCGGTAATGGTACCATCGACAGAAAGGTCGGTAGGTTTTGACGATTGTGCGTTATAGGTGCCGTTCCATGAAGAGTCGAAAACGCGTCCGTCAGGATAGCTGGTTGATGGCAATAGACGGCCGCCATAGTGAACGCGTGTGTAGTCGGAATACATCGGACAACCGCTGCCAGTTCCTTCTTCCAATACATGTACCACGATGAAGTCGGTGGGTTTGGTTGCTGCGTCAGGAACCAACGCCCACGAACGGAAGATCTTCCAGGAGGTGTCGCCGGCCGCAATCTTCTGCTTGGCCGTGTTGTAGATGTTGTCGAAATACGTTTCGTTTTTGTTCTGCCAATCTACATACTCCTCAACGGTGTCGTCTTCTTCTGTACATGAAGTGAGCAGCGGACATGCAACGAAGAGGAAGAATGGCAGTACCATTGCCATTCTTCTCACCTTATTATATATATAGGAGATCTTCATGCTTATAATTTCTTCAACAGACTGGTGATGCTGACTTTGTCTTCGATGATGTTGCGCAATTCGCTGATGGGCACACGGTGCTGCTCCATCGTGTCGCGATGACGCAGCGTTACCATGTTGTCGTTCAGGGTGTCGTGGTCAACGGTTACACAATACGGTGTACCGATGGCATCCTGACGGCGATAGCGCTTGCCGATAGAGTCTTTCTCCTCATAGTGGGTGTTGAAGTGGAAGCGCAAGTCGTTGACAATCTCGCGTGCCTTTTCAGGCAGACCGTCTTTCTTGACCAATGGCAGCACCGCACACTTCACAGGTGCCAATGCCTCAGGCAGCTTCAGCACAACGCGGGTTTCGCCATTCTCCAGTTTCTCTTCCTGGTAGCTGTGACACATGATGGAGAGGAACATACGATCGACACCGATAGAGGTCTCGATGACGTACGGTGTGTAGCTCTCGCCGCTCTGCGGGTCGAAATATTTGATGCTCTTGCCGCTGTACTTCTCGTGCTGTGACAGGTCGAAGTTGGTACGGCTATGAATACCTTCCACCTCTTTGAAGCCAAACGGCATACGGAACTCAATGTCGGTAGCGGCATTCGCATAGTGAGCCAGCTTGTCGTGATCGTGGAAACGGTAGTTCTCAGCACCGAAGCCCAAGGCCTGATGCCACTTCATACGGGTTTCCTTCCATTTCGGGAACCAGTCGAGTTCGGTGCCTGGGGCAACGAAGAACTGCATCTCCATCTGCTCGAACTCGCGCATACGGAAGATGAACTGACGGGCCACAATCTCGTTGCGGAAAGCCTTACCGATCTGTGCGATGCCGAACGGAATCTTCATACGGCCGGTCTTCTGTACGTTCAGGTAGTTGACGAAGATACCCTGTGCCGTCTCAGGACGCAGATATACCTTCATCGCACCGTCGGCGCTGGCACCCATCTCAGTGGAGAACATCAGGTTGAACTGACGGACGTCTGTCCAGTTGCGGGTACCGCTGATGGGGCAAACAATCTCCTCGTCGATGATAATCTGTTTCAGTGCCTCCAGATCCGGTCCCTGCATGGCTGCTGCATAACGCTCGTGCAAAGCATCACGCTTTGCCTTTGTCTCTGCCACACGTGGAGAGGTCTCCAGATACTTTGCCTCGTCGAAAGAGTCGCCAAAGCGCTTGCGAGCCTTCTCAACCTCTTTCTGGATTTTATCGTCATACTTGGCAATCTGGTCTTCGATGAGCACATCGGCACGATAACGCTTCTTGGAGTCGCGGTTGTCGATGAGCGGATCGTTGAAAGCATCCACGTGACCGCTGGCCTTCCAGATGGTCGGATGCATAAAGATAGCAGAGTCGATGCCCACGATATTCTCATGAAGCAATACCATTGCCTGCCACCAGTACTGTTTGATATTGTTTTTCAACTCTACACCGTTCTGCGCATAGTCGTAAACGGCGCCGAGTCCGTCGTAAATCTCACTGCTTGGGAAGACAAAGCCATATTCCTTACAATGACTCACAATCTTCTTGAATACATCTTCTTGTTGTGCCATAATCTATAAATTTGCAAATTTGAGTGCAAAGATACGAATAAGTGAGGACAATACAAAGAAAAAAACATATTTCTTTTATTGTCGAACGTGAGTATCTTCGCGACGTAGTCGCAAAGTTAGTGCAAGTCGAGCGAAAAACCAAATTTATTTGAGTTTTTCAGAGACGTAGTCGCAAAGTTAGTATAAGTCGAGCGAAAAACACCCTGCATTATACCATTATACCAAATGAAAGATGAGGTCAATGATGCCAGGTACTGTTCCTTGGCAGATTTTTTTGATTGCCGTTTTCATCGTAATAACAAAAAAAGGCCTTGTTTTTAGGCAAAACCACTGATTTTTCGTCAAGTATTTTCAATTTTTCACCCCCAATTATCCGTTGTTTTTAGCAAAAGAGCCACACTTGCGATGCAAAAGCAGCCCTTTTGCCAAGTAAAAGGGTAACTTTTACTGACCAAAACCATAACTTTTGCAGCGCGAAATAGCGTGTTTGCAAGCGACTTATTATCAATATGTTAGCGATATTACGTATATGCTAACGAGTATAATTGCGATTATTTATATGTAAAATAAATTCAAAATTACTCTATTTTCAAAGTTTAGAAGTTTAGGATTTTTGATATTTAGTATTTAGGGTAGTTGAGTATAATATAAAAATAAAAATTTTATTTTTTTCTTTTTACCCCCAAATCCTAAATTCCTAAATTCCTAAACTTTGGACTTTCGAATTAAATTTGCACCTTACCTATTTATTATTCTCCTGCCCCAGTGACAGATCTCTGCTGTTTTCTCACGGATGTCAGGGGGACAGGTGAGTGACATCTTCAAACTTGTTTTATTTCAGCATCCACGACAAAGATGTCGCCTTCGGCATCGGCGAGGACATTGCGAGGAACAAGATCCCATACTTCGTAGGTGTTATTGGTAAAGCGGCCTTCTGTAGTCGTTTTCTCAAAACCTAATGCAGCCATGTAGGTGTCAATCATCACTTGGGTGGCTGGACGGGCATCGGCTACTCTTGGCTGGATAATGACGGGTTGAACAGTACGATCGTCGAAGCCCGCAAAGCCATAGAACGAATAGGCTGTGTCAGGGAAGATGTGGTTGTGCATCAGAATCTTTTGAAGCAAGGCCACAATGCTGCCGCTATTCAAAAGATTGTTGACTTTATAGATAACTTTTTCAGCCACATACGTATCATTCTCATTCCCGCTTGGACCAGGGACGCCCAAGTCGAAGATTTCCATCATAGGAATCCAATAGCCGTTGGCTTTGGCCATCTGTTCGGCAGCACGTTGTTCTGCATCGAAACGGCTTACATCTGCTTGGCTATCTCCAAATTGCGCTTCATGTACTGCGCAAAGTCGCTCGAGTTCATCGGCGATTGCTGCGATGCGGCTATTTTCCGCATCTTGCGCTCTGTCACTTCCTTGTGGAACTGGTTGAGAAATGTCATGACTCATCTTTCTTTTAATAACTGCATACAGAACGGTGCAACTCGTTCTCGCATTCTTTGTGTGCAAAGTTAGACATAATCTCTGAAAACACAAAAGAAAAGGATATAAAAATATAAAAGGAATGCCAACGGGACTGGTGAGTGACATCCGGGTGATGGGTGTTGGGTGTAGCGGATCGAGGGACTCTGATTTGTTTGATCTAATAAAAGGTTATAAATAATATATTTTACCACAGATTACACAGATTTCTCAACAATACTATCTGTGTAATCTGTGGTTTTTATTTCAACGTGTAATCTGTAGTCGGCATCACTGTTGCAGGAACCGTTCGGCTTCGAGGGCTGCCTTGCAGCCGCTACCTGCCGCTACGATGGCCTGACGGTAGTGCGGGTCGGCGCAGTCGCCTGCAGCGAAGACACCAGGGATATTGGTGCGTGGTGAGTCGCCTTGTGTTTTGATGTATCCCGTTTCGTCTAGTTCGAGCCACTCACGGAAGATGTCGGTGTTGGGCTTGTGGCCGATAGCAAGGAAGAATCCGTCGATGGGCAGGTCGTAGCGCTCTTCGTCGGCCTCACCCTTACGCTTGATGAGGTGAGCACCTTCCACTTTTCCGTCACCGTAGAGACCGGCGGTGTTGTGCTCATAGAGGATTTCAATCTTCTCGTTGTCCTCCACGCGTTTCTTCATGATGTCGGAAGCACGCAGATAGGGCTTGCGCACAATCATATACACCTTCTGGCAGAGCTGTGCCAGATAGGTGGCTTCCTCACAGGCGGTGTCGCCGCCGCCCACGACAGCTACCGTCTTCTTGCGGTAGAAGAAACCGTCGCAGGTAGCACAGGCACTAACACCAGCACCGTTGTATTTCTTCTCATCGTCCAAGCCCAGGTATTTCGCACTGGCTCCTGTTGCGATGATGACCGTTTCGGCTTCAATCTCCTCACCGCGGTCGCTGGTGAGCACATAGGGACGTTTGGAGAAATCAACCTTCGTGATGACGCCGTCGCGGATATCGGTTCCGAAGCGCTCAGCCTGCTGGCGCAGTTCCATCATCATCTGGTTGGCATCCACGCCGTCAGGATAGCCAGGGAAATTCTCTACTATAGTGGTTTGTGTGAGCTGACCGCCCATCTGCAACCCGCAGTAGAGTACGGGCTGCAGGTTTGCACGTCCGGCATAAATGGCCGCTGTATATCCGGCAGGACCGCTACCGATGATTAAACATTTTATCATAATAGTTTTTCGATTTCCTTTTCAATCACTTCTATTTTTTCTGTTGGTTCGAAGCGGGCAACGACCTGACCCTTCTTGTTGATCAGGAACTTGGTGAAGTTCCATTTGATATCTGCCTTCTGCTTATAATCAGGATCAGCCTCACTGAGCATCTTGTCGAGAATCGGAGCAATGGGATGTGACTCGTCCCAGCCGGCAAAGCCCTTCTGCTCCTGCAGGAACTTAAACAGCGGGTCGGCATCCGGACCGTTCACCTTTACTTTCTTGAAACGTGGGAACTCAGTGCCGAAGTTCAGTTTACAGAACTCGTGGATGCTTTCATCGGTGCCGGGAGCCTGCTGGCCGAACTGGTTGCAGGGGAAGTCGAGCACCTCGAAACCCTGTGCGTGGTATTTCTTGTACAAGGCTTCCAACTCGTCGTACTGCGGTGTGAAACCACACTTCGTAGCGGTGTTGACGATGAGCAAAACTTCGTTTGCATACGATTTCAGAGATACTTCCTTACCTTTACGGTCTTTCACTGCAAATTCATAAACAGTTTTCATTTCTTGTTGTTCTTTATGGGTTGATAAATTAAATAATGTCAAAAAAATAAAGATGATAGCCAGAATAGTTTTCATATTCGTTTCTTTTTTTGTGCCACAAATATACGAACAAACGGGAATATTGCAAAATAAAAAAACATTTTTTAGGGATTTCCCTATTCAAGAATATGGAAATTACTTTTGGAGGAGCACGAAAATCATCGTATCTTTGCATCAGAAACTTAAAAATATAACAATATGAAGAAGATTACTACATTATTCATGATGCTGCTGGCAGCCGTAATGACGCTGTCGATGAGCAGTTGCAC
>CADBAP010000002.1 GCA_902792685.1 uncultured Prevotellaceae bacterium | reverse complement strand
AGGATAAATCATGGAAAACTGCATCTAAGTTGCTGATAATCAGCTTAGGTGCAGGATGGTAAGATAATTTTCGGCTAAGATATGGTTGTATTGATTATGACATAAAAAAAGAGGCTCCAACGTTTGGAACCTCTTTGATCTTTCAGTTTCTTGTGAGAATTATTTCTCAACGATTGGTGAACGCTTCTCCTTGATACGTGCAGCCTTACCTGTGAGCTTACGCAGGTAGTACAGCTTAGCGCGACGTACCTTGCCACGCTTGTTGACTTCAATAGAGTCGATGTTCGGAGACTCAATCGGGAAGATACGCTCTACACCGATGGTTCCAGACATTTTGCGAACGGTGAAACGCTTCTTGTCGCCATGACCGTTAATCTTGATAACGACACCACGATAGTACTGGATACGCTCTTTGTTACCCTCGATGATTTTGTAACCTACAGTGATGGTGTCACCAGGACCGAAGCTCTCGAACTTCTTGCCGGCTTCCTTGGCTTTGTCTGCTGAATTGGTGGCAAATGCCTGCTCAGCAATCTTAATTAAATCCATTTTCTTATTATTTATGGGTTGTTGTTGTCCGACGCAACATGGCCAATGACTCTTCCACTGCCAGCGGTTACGACGAAAGTGGGTGCAAAGGTACGGAATAATTCATAATTCATAATTCATAATTCATAATTATTTTTTCGAGCATTGGCGTTTTTAAGCATTTTTAAGGATTTCCATCCTAAACTCCTTAGAGTCTTTAAGGTCTTTATTCTCAAAAAATAAAAAAACGGGCGAAGTCGTTAGACTTGCCCGCTTGTCTGGTTTGCTGTATGTGCTTAAGGAAGGCTGATAGCTTCGTTGGGACATACATCAGCGCATGTGCCGCACTCTGTGCATGCATCGGGATCGATAGAATAGATGTCGCCCTCAGAGATTGCGCCAGCTGGACACTCGTCAATACATGTACCACATGCAATACAGTCGTTGCTAATTACGTAAGCCATAATGTTTTTATTTTAAATGTTAATACTAATGTGTCAATTTAAGCAGGTTGATACCTACTATTGAGTGATGCAAAGATAGATATTTATTTTGAAATACCTACAAATGATGACCTCTTTTTTTCTTTATTTATACAATTTCGAAATTAGTTGGCATAAGCGGGAGTTAAATTTGAAGTAAAATAGGGAGTTAAAGAGGGAGTTATAGTTGAATTCTGTCTAAATGCAATAATGCAGCAAAAAAAGCGTTATTGTATGTAGATGAAACGTTTCTTATATATTATAATATGTACGTGTGCGTGCGTGATGACGACTCATGCACAAGACAGAACGGTGCAGAACAGACCTTATACGGACTTGCGACAGTTCCATTTCGGTGTGTTGGTGGGTGCTCATTTACAGGACTTGGAGTTTATCAATGGTGGCCCTCAGATTATCACGAATGAAGATGGGACGTCGGTGGAGAAGATTGTTACCTGTGATCAGGACCGTTGGGATGCTGGTTTTACAGTGGGTGTGCTGGGTGAGTTCCGCATCAATCAGACTTTCCAGTTCCGTGTGGCTCCGGCGATGTATTTTGGTACGCGCCATCTGACCTTTCATAACTTTTCCGATGTGGATGCTACGGGTGCTCCTATCGAACAGCATCAGGAGTTGAAGTCGGCATATATTTCTGCAGCATGTGATTTGATTATTGCTGCGCCACGATTCAATAATCATCGTCCATATTTGATGATGGGCGTGAATCCGATGCTGAATCTTTCTGGGCGCGACAACGACTTCCTGAAACTGAAAGGTATGGACACGTTCTTAGAAGTGGGTGTTGGCTGCGACTTCTACTTGCCGTTTTTCAAACTTCGTCCGGAGCTGAAATTTATGTTTGGCCTGACGAACTGTTTGGACAGTAAACATGCCGACCGCCTTCGTGACAAGAATATGCTGATGTACACGAACTCTGTAACGGAGGCACACAGCAGGATGATAGCTTTAACTTTCTATTTCGAGTAATAAAAAAAAAGAGAGCTTGCGGCTCTCTTTTTTGTTTCTAGGAGGTTCTAGGAGGTTCTAGGAAGGCCTAGGATATCCTGGAGGTCCTAGGTTTTCCTAGGATTACATATTACTTACTTGTTTTGCTGGCTCGAAGTCTGGGTCGATGGCCAGAATCTTAGCAGCGTAGCTCTTTGCTGTTGCAGAATCCTTCTGGATAATCAAGGCATACGACATATTGTAGTGGTAAGCCTGGATCAGACGGCCCTTGGAGGTGGGGTCGTAGTTCGAATTGGCTGTTACCAGTTCAATCACCTTGTCATAGAAAGGCTTTGCTAAACCCTGCTGACTCGTTGGGTCGAGCTGACCAGCGATGCGGGCACGCTGGAAGTAAGCAAATTCTGCAGCCTTGGGTTTCTTGGCAGCGAGGTCAGCGAAAACCTTGTCGCTTTCCTTCAGTGCGTTGGTCTTTGCGTCGCCGCTGAGCGTCTGTGAATAGTACATGTATGCAGAACCCAGACTGGCGATATCGATAGCTGATGCCTCGTCGCCTGCTACGTTGAGGTACTTCTTCCAAGCATCGATAGCTGCGGTATAGTTCTCCTGCTCACCATAGGTGTCAGCAATGTTCTTCAAAGCATCGAGCTTAGCACCTTTGTTGGCATCTGGATGCTCAGCCAGCTTGTTGAAAATCTCGATAGCCTTTGCATAATCCTTGTTACCCATTGCTGCGTGACCATAGTACTGGAGGTCGTAAGGCAGAATCTTCACTGAGTCAGAGATGTTGAACAGTTTGTTGGCGAACTCCATTGCCTTCGGATAGTTCTTCTTCTCTGTGTAACTATAGAAGGTGAGACGTGGAATAGCCGGAGCTGCCGGGAACTTCGTTACACCCCATTCGCCATGCTCAATAAGCTTGTCGTAGTTCTGGGTGAAGAACAGACAGGTCAGGTAGTTGACAAACTGGTTGTCTTTCATCTTGTTGCGGTCAACCTTCTCATAGTAGGCGATGGCATTCTTCTTATCACCTGCATTGTCGTAGATTTCGGCAGCGATGATGTCAACGGGATAGTCGGGAACGGCCTGGCGCAGCTGCTCCAGTGCATTGGCTGACTCCTTCGGGCTTACCTTAGACATGATATAGGCATAGCGGCGGTAGCCTTCTGGATTGGTCTTGTCGAAATACATCGCCTGCTGGTAGCAGTTAGCTGCCTCACCAGGGTTGTCGTTCAAAGTTGCAACGTCACCCATGAGGATGTAGGCCTCACCGTAGTTCTTGTTCTTGCCCGCAACAGCCATATTCGCATATTCCAATGCCTTTTCCTTGTTGCCGGCATTGAAGTAAGCACGACCAATAGCAGTCAGTGTCTTGGGATCTTTCTTGAATCCTTTGGCAATAGCTGTCACCTGCTTGTCTTTATCGGGTGCGTTAGACTTGATGATGTTTGTTGCATTCTTCACAGCCTCGTCTGCTTCAGACTGGGCCATTGCAGGAGCTGCGACTGATAACATCAGTGCTCCAATGAATAAATATTTAATCGTTTTCATAATGTTGAATTTTTAATTTCTTGTTTATTCGATATGTCGTTATGACGTTTTGTCGATATGTTGTAATTTCGTTATGACGATTTCTGCTTTTTCCCCTTTGACGTACCAACCGTCAAAAAGTAAAATTGGGTAGGGTGGGGTTCTATTTCACATGCACCTCTCGTAAGGTGATTTCACCGTATGCAGGCAGCAGGCCGGCCTTGAGGACGATGAGCTGTCCCTGGTTTTGGGAGATGATGAAGTTCTTGAAGGTTGTTGCTACGCCGCGGCGCGGGTCGCTGAGCAGCACGTAGGCCGTGCGCACCAGTGGATAGTCGCCAGAGTAGAAGTAGTACTGGAACGGCTGGTAGCTATTGGTAATATTGGCTTTCTGTGCAGAGGAGACATACATCGGGCGTACCTCTTTCTTAAAGGTGAGGTTGGTGCTGTCGCGCTTGTCGTTCAGCCAGTTGCTGCCGATGATGCCGATGGCATCTTTGTTGTTCTGTACGTAGTTGACTACGTCGGCAGGTGTCTTCACTGCTGTAGCATTCTCCTTGCTGATAGCTTTTCCGCCGAGGATGCTGTCTTCGGCAAAATGCACGGTGCTGGCCTTCGTATTGTCGAACACGAGGTGTATCTTTCCGAGTTTCGAACCGGGATAGATGTCGCTCCAGTTGCTGACTTCGCCGAGCAGGATGCGCTTTATGTCGTTGACACTGATGCATGAATCAGTGTTGTGGGTGTTCTGTATGAGGGTGAGACCATCGTAACCGAACTTGAAGGCGCCGGGGTTGGTGCCCTTTGCTTCAAGATATTCGCGTTCTTGAGGCGTGAAATTACGTGATGTGATAACCATATATACCTCGCCATCCATGAGCATCTTCATGGCATCGGTCTCATTGGTATAGATGGTGTCTAACTTTGCTTCGGGATAGCGGTGTGAGAAAACGTCAAGTTCCTCTTCTATCACAGGACGGAAGCTTTCGTCGCAGGCATATTTGGCATTTCCCTTTGCATAGTTAGAGCCACTCTCTGTACACGAGGTACAAAGAGTGGCAGTAAATGTTAATCCTACTATCAAGTAAGATATGAGTTTCTTCATGTTACTTTTGCAGTTTGAATGTTACTGGTACATTGAACTTTACACGTACGGGTGAACCGTTCTGCATACCAGGAATCCATTTCGGCATACGCTTTACAACGCTGAGAGCCTCACGGTCGAGTGACGGGTCAACACCACGTGCAATTCTGACGTCAGAAACACTACCGTCTGGCTCAACGACGAAGGCTACGATGACACGACCTTCAACACCGTTCTCTGCTGCTGCAGCAGGGTAGGTGATGTTGGATGCGAGCCACTTCTGCAGAGCACCGTTACCGCCAGGATAAGAAGGCATCTTCTCCACCACGTCGAAGACTTTACGAGAAAGGTCTTCTTTGGGTTTCTCTTCAACCTTTTCTTCCTTCAGCTGCTGCTCAACTTTCAATGTTGCACCCTTGTCGCTGTTTCCTTCCACGTTGAAAGAACCGATGGCTTCTTTCTTCTCCATCACCTCGTCCTGAGAAACAACCTGGTTCTTCACCTGGTCGTCTTTCTTGATCTCAGGAACCTGGAAAGCTGTAGAAGACTTCACCTCTTCGATGACTTCTTTCTTTTCCTGGATGATTTCCTGGCGTTCTACCTTCGGCTCGTCCTTCTTCTTCTCTGCTTCAGCTTCGAGTGCTGAAAGCTCGGCAGCTTGCTCTTGGCGCAATCTTGCCTCTCTGTCAGCATCGATCTTATTCTTGAGTTGGAGACCGCCGTACATCAGAACACCTAACAACAATACTGCAAGCATTGACCAAACGTTACGCTTTCCTGTCTGCTGTCGAATGGCATAAGCTCCGTATGCCTTGTTTCGGCTATCGAAAACAAGATCGCTCCATTTGCCGGATATCAAATCAATTTTTGACATAATCTTACATTTTAATTGTTAATAACTTGCTTAATAGGCTACACCCTTGGCTTTGAGAAGTTTCTCATCGTCGGGTTTGATGTTATCAAGCATATATGTTCCAATGCAGCAAATCTGCATTTCATCAAGAACATCAATCAGATTCGAGTAGGACGCTTTGTCTGAAACCTTGATGATGATGGTCAAAGGCTGGACGGTTCCATCCTTCAGTTTACCAGACTTGATGGCTTTCAGCTCATTCTTGTAGGTACTGTCGGGAACGGCAGCGCTGTTCTCAGCTTTCTTCTGGTCAAGAGCTGCTTTTTCTTTCATCATCTTTAAAACCTGACCTTCGTCATACATCTGGAGTACCTTGCGGAGACCATCCTTACCCCAACTGGTTTCAATCAGCTTGGAAGGATCGTTATAGTCGGGGATACCGTCCATGTGGAAAATTTTGTCGTTAGCAAGAACGTACAGGGTCATAGAGCTTGACTCCTTGGCATCCTGACGGTCTTTCTGATCCACATTTTCAGAGTCCTTACTTGGCATCGCCAACTCCATAGACTGTGGTTTAGACAATGAGGTACAGAGCATGAAGAAGGTAATAAGAAGCATCATCATATCCACCATAGGCGTAAAGTCTACGCGGGTCTGCATCTTTTTCTGTTTGCTAGTGCTTTTCTTTGCCATGCTTAGTCCTCCTTATTCTTCTTGAGGTTCGTAATCAGATAATAACGGCTTTCATCCAGGTCCTGAAGCTCAGAAATGACTTTCTTCACATTCTTATAGGGAGCGTCGGCAGCACACTTGATGGCGATCTTCATACCATCTTCTGAGCCAATCTCATCGTATGCGTCCTTACATGCTCTGATCCACTCCTGGAATTCGCTAGTCTTATCACCTGTAGTGGTACTGTCGGTAGGAATACCTGTACTCTTCTTGAGAGCTTCAGGCATCTTGTCCTGGTCAAGACTCAGGTAGGCGCTCAGCTTGCTCATTGGCATACCCCACATAGGGTCGATCTTGAACTTCTGCATCTGCTCACCTGTGAGCTTGATACCACTATAGTTTCCTATCATTGTTTGCAGAGCCTTCAACTGTACCTTCTGGTCGGATGTCGTCATGAAGACGTGCCCGACACTGTCAACGTGTACAGTGAGCAGCATCTGCTCCGGAATGGCAATCTCCGATATAGACTTAGGTGCGATAACCTTCACAGGCTCGTTCTTCACGAATGTAGAAGTGAGCATGAAGAAGGTAAGCAAGAGCACCATGACGTCCGACATCGGTGTCATGTCAATCCAGACGTCCGATTTCTTAATTTTTAACTTACCCATAACTGAATAATTTTTAAAGGGTTAGCAAAAATTAAGCCTCGTCTGCGTGCTTGACCTCGTATGTCTGAGCGATAGTGTAACCAATCTCGTCAATGGCGTATGTCAACTTGTCGATTCTGTTGGTGAAGTAGTTGTAAGCAACTACAGCTACCCATGATGTAGCGATACCAGATGCAGTGTTGACAAGTGCCTCAGAAATACCAGTAGAAAGAGCTGAAGAGTCAGCACCACCGTCAGAAGCCAAGGCAGCGAATGAACGGATCATACCAAGCACAGTTCCGAACAGAGCGGTCAAGGTACCGAGGGTAACGATTGTAGCAATAATCGGGAGGTTCATCGTCATCGTAGGCATCTCAAGCTGAGTAGCTTCCTCGTGTGCCTGCTGGATACGAGCAATTTTCTCCTTCTTCTTCATGCCAGTAGCGGCATCCATTTCCTTATAGGCTTTCAGAGAAGCACCAACAACGTTGCCGATAGAGCCACCCTGCTTGTCGCAAAGCTGCTGAGCTTTTGCAAAGTCGTCAGCCTTGATGGCAGCCTTGATATTCTCAACGAATTTGGTTACATTACCCTTACCTGCGCATGCGCTGATACCCATGAGACGCTCAACAGAGAGAGCGATAACTGAGAACAACAGACCGAAGATGATGGGCACAACGAATCCACCTTTGTAGATGGTACCGAGCATGTTACCCTGCTTGGGTACTTCGCGTGTTTCATCGGTAAAGTTGTTTACGTTACCAAGTACTAGCTCATAGAACAGTGCTGCTACGATGAACGCAAAGATAAGAATAATAATCGCATTCTTTACACCCTGGAAGCCTTGCTTTTTGGGTGTGGCTTTTTGTGTAGTTGCCATAATTTGTAAATTTAATTTTTAGTTATTAATAAAAATAAGTTGTTTGTATGTATTTCTTGTTTGTTGTTTTATTTTTGATTGAACGTTCTGTAGTTTCGAATCATCCTCGCAAAGATAGCAATTTATCGTCAATCGCCACCTTATTTAAGAAGTTTTAACGAAGATTTCTCGTAAAATCCCCGTTTGATGATTGATAAACGTCTTCCAAAGTGATTTATTATGCGTTTTCTTGGAATTTATTTCAGCTGTCCCAGCACTTCCTTGATTCTGCGCATCGCCTCCCGGATATTGTCATCGCTGGTGGCATAACTCATGCGGAAACACTCCGGATCACCGAAGGCATCACCACCAACGGTGGCTACATGTCCTTTTTCCAACAAGTACATTGCAAGATCGTTGGAATTGTTGATAGTACATTCACCATCGCTCTTTCCGTAGAAGCTGCTGCACTTCGGGAACAGGTAGAAGGCTCCTTGCGGAACATTCACTTCCAGTCCGGGAATGTCTTTGGCAAGTTCAACAATCAGATCGCGGCGACGCTCAAAGGCCTGACGCATCTCTTCTACGCAGTCTTGTGGGAGGTTGTATGCAGCCTCGGCAGCTTTCTGGCTGACAGAGCACGGGCCGCTGGTATATTGTCCTTGCAGTTTGTTGCAGCCCTTGACAATCCATTCTGGTGCAGCAATGTATCCAATACGCCAGCCAGTCATCGCGTATGCCTTTGATACACCGTTGACAATGATGGCGCGTTCCTTCATTCCTGGGAACTGGGCAATGCTCTCATGATGTCCGATATAATTAATGTGCTCGTAGATTTCATCTGCAAGTACAAAAAGGTCGTGGCGCAGGATGACTTCTGCCAAACCAGCTAACTCTTCCTTGGAATACACGCTACCGGTAGGGTTGCTCGGCGAACAGAGTATCAGCATACGGGTCTTCGGCGTGATAGCTGCTTCGAGCTGTTCGGGAGTCATCTTGAAGTTCTGGTCAAAGCCGGCATTTACAATCACAGGATTTCCGCCAGCCAACTTCACCATTTGCGGATAGCTCACCCAGTAGGGAGCAGGGATAATGACCTCTTCACCATCATCAACCAATGCCATGATAGTGTTGCAGACACTCTGCTTGGCACCGTTGGATACCAAAATCTCGCTGGGCTGATAGTGCAGGTGGTTTTCACGTTCCAACTTGCGGGCGATAGCCTGACGCAGCACAGCATAACCGGGAACAGGTGAATACCTGGAGTAGTTCTCCTCAATTGCCAACTTCGCAGCCTGTTTGATATGGTCGGGAGTGTTGAAGTCGGGTTCTCCGACGCTCATGTTGATTACATCAATACCCTGTGCCGTCATTTCACTACTCTTCTGTGACATTGCCAGTGTAGCAGACGGCGCTAACCTGTTCAAACGATTTGATAACTGTGCCATTTTTATTTTGTTTTGTTTCAGCCTGCAAAAGTAAGCAATTTATTCGTTTTAACGAAAGATTTGCGACATTATTTCAGTATTTTTGTTAATTGGGAGTTAAAATGGGAGTTAAAATGGGAGTTAAAATGGGAGTTAAAATGGAAGTTAAATTGGAAGTTAAATTGGGAGCTAAAGTGGAAGTAGGGCAGGGGGTTACAGATGCAACGTGTGTCCCATGCGATCCTTCTTCGTCTTCAGATATTTCAGGTTGTGCTCGTTGGGTTGTATTTCAATGGGTACATTCTCCACGATTTCCAGTCCGTAGGCTTCCAGACCCACGCGTTTCACGGGGTTGTTGGTCATCAGACGCATCTTCTGTACACCAAGGGTGCGGAGGATCTGTGCACCACAGCCGTAGTCGCGTTCGTCGGCTTTGAATCCCAGACAGAGGTTGGCATCAACGGTGTCGTAGCCTTCTTCCTGAAGTTTGTAAGCAGCTAGTTTGTTCATCAAACCGATGCCGCGTCCTTCCTGTTGCATATAGACGATGACGCCCTTGCCTTCTTCTTCAATCATCTGCATCGCCTTGTGCAGCTGTTCACCGCAGTCGCAGCGCTCACTGCCGAGGATGTCGCCTGTGGCACAAGAGGAATGGACGCGTACCAGGATGGGTTCGTTCTTCTCCCAAGAGCCTTTAATCAGGGCGAAATGCTCCTGTCCGTTGCTCTTCTGACGGAAGGGAATGATACGGAACTGTCCGTATTTGGTAGGCATATCGACTTCTTCACCTTTCTCCACGATGGATTCCTGCTGCAGGCGGTAGGCGATGAGGTCTTTGATGGTGATAATCTTCATATCCCATTCGGCAGCTTTCTCCTGCAGTTGCGGCATACGTGCCATCGTACCATCCTCGTTCATAATCTCGATGAGGGCACCGGCAGGGTAGAGACCAGCCAGTTTACACAGGTCTATGGCAGCTTCCGTATGACCAGAACGGCGCAATACACCATTGTCTTGTGCATAAAGGGGACTTACGTGTCCTGGACGTCCGAAAGTCTTCGGTGTAGAGGCGGGGTCGGCGAGTGCTTTGATGGTTTCTGCACGGTCGTGGGCAGAGACACCAGTCGCACATCCTTCCACCTTGTCGATGGTAACCGTAAACGGTGTTCCTAACAAGGAGGTGTTGTCTGATACCTGATGAGGCAGGTCGAGTTCCTTGCATCGTTCAATGGTGATGGGTGCGCAAAGCACACCGCGTGCATTCTTCAGCATGAAGTTCACCTTTTCGGGCGTGATTTTCTCTGCTGCAATAATCAGGTCGCCCTCGTTCTCACGGTCTTCATCGTCTACGACAATGACAAACTTACCTTCCTTGAAATCTTTTACAGCCTCTTCAATGCTGTTCAGTTTGAATTCCGTCATATCTTATACCTTATTATATATTATATTTTATATTAAAGGAGTTAATTCGCTTCGCTCATAGGAGTTAAAAATGGAGTTAATTCGCTTCGCTCATGGGAGTTAAAGTGGACAATAGTTTTAATTGTCTGTAATTCCATTGTTTTGTTTTATTCCTTCTGAATAGCCATTAAGTTTCCAACTTGTTCCGTTGATAAGGTACTCAAGGCGTTCGTATGTCTCTTGGTTGATATAGTTTATATCTAATGCTAAGATAATATAATATCGACACTCTTCAAGTGAACCTTGTGCAATGTTCATAAAACGAAGCTTGTCAGACTTAGAAAGCTTTTTGTAACCCTCACAGATATTTGCTGCAATAGAAACAGCTGCGCGACGGAATTGTGAAGTTAATCCGTAACGCTCGTCTTCAGGAAACAACGTAGTTACTTCATAAACAGCTTTCACAAACTCGTGTGCTTTCTTCCAGCATTCTAAGTCTCTGAAACTACGAGTCAACTTATTATCCATGTTTACACTGTTTTTATGTACCATCTATATTTACGATTCTTCATATCCATCGTCCTGCGCAAAGCGCATAACTCCCATTTTAACTCCCATTTTAACTCCCATTTATATGGTTGGCTATAGTTTCATTTGCCTGCACAATGGTCTTCAGGTCATGCCACAGACGTAAGCGGAAGCGCCACATGCGACAGTAGAAGAAGATACCCAGCGGTACGATGATGGCTGCTGCGATATTCATCCATTTCCGTTCAAACGGACGCGTATGTGCCTTGGTGGCAAGGATGGGATATTTGTTCAGCTCTGTCATAATGACCTTGTCGCGAGTATTCGCCAAGTCTTCGATGACTACTTCCAGGTCTTCGCTGATACGTTCTATCTTGTGGTCGGGCTGATAGCGGAAGAACACCTTGATGATGTTTGGAGGTGATTTCAGATTGTGTGCTGCCGAATAAGCCTTGATGTCAGCTGTCATCTGTTGCAGGATTTCAGCATCATGCACGTAGTCTGGGTCATTGATGATGACTTCCTTGCTGGCGATATGCCGCTTGATACGCAAGCCGAGCATCTTCATCATCACGTTGCGCCAAATATCCATATTGAATACGGTAGAGTCGTTGTTGGCTTTGTAGGTTACCCAGCAGGCTAGGGGAGTCAACACCACCGGTGCAAGGCTTTCACCAAACCAGATTGTCCACATGCCTCCGCGTGCCATACGGTAACCAGTGTTGTTCAGGATATAGAAGATGATGAACACCACTACGGAGATGATGATAGGCACACCCAATCCACCTTTGCGGATGATGGCGCCCAAAGGTGCTCCGATAAAGAAGAACAGCAGACATGAGAAGGCCATGATGAACTTGTTGATCATCTCAATCTTGTGCTGGCGTATCAGCTTGTCGCCGTCGGAGGTCAGCAGACTTTTGAACTCCAGATCCGTCATCTGTTGCTGAACCCTTGAAAGGGCACTATTGATGACATTCGCCTTTTGTTCGTTGTTCAGCTTGGCAAACACGCTGTCGATGTTCAGTTTCTCTTTCTGGAAAAGTGCCTTTGCCTGTTTCTTTTCGGCAGGTTTCACATTTGCATTGCCATAAGTAATCTGCGCATCTTTATAGTAGGCGGTGCCGATGCTATCATAGACGTGGTTCAGGGAATCCAGGTCTCTACTGATCTGTCCGATACCTTTCGTCTTGGCATTGTTGGCGAAGGCTCCGGCATCCATCATGTTGAAGTCGCCGTCGAAATCAATGATAATCTTCTTATGATAGAAGGTTTCGCGGCGATAGGGAACGCTGGCGCTGCCCGCCAACTCCTGCGACCGCATATTCTCAAACCATTCTCCACTCCACAGGGTCAGCACCAGGTGTTTTTTCTCTTCCGTTGACTGCAACATAGCTGAGTCGGCCAGGATAATCGCAGCATCCTCGAAGCTGTCGGTCATACGATAAATCATCACCCCATAGAGTTTGCCCGTTTCCATATTTTTCTTCTCTACATAGAGGTTGCACTGCGGAATACCATTGTAGAAGATACCTTCGGGAATCTCCAGTTCCGGACTTTTCTGCTTCATGGAAACCAGCAACTGTCCAATCTTCCTGTTGGCGTCAGGACCGATGTTATTCTGGAAATAGAAGGAGGCACACATGATGAGTACCGCCACGACAATCAATGAACGGAATGACTGGACGAGGGAGACGCCGGCAGCCTTGATCGCTGTCAGCTCTGAGTTTTCACCAAGGTTTCCGTAGCTGATCAGTGATGAAAGAAGGAGTGCTAACGGTAATGCTTGTGGTACCAGCATCAGGGCCATATACCAGAAAAACTGTGCCAGCACATCTAACGAAAGACCCTTTCCAATCAGGTCGTTGACGTATTTCCACAGAAACTGCATCATCAAGACAAACAAGCAGATGAAGAAGGCTCCGACGAAGAGCATTCCAAATTGCTTGATGATGTAAATATCCAGTTTCTTGATTCGTATCATGTCACCTTTTGCAGGCGAAAAAATGACTGCTTGCAGCCGATTCCTTCGCTATCAGAGTGCAAAGGTAATGAAAACCGAAGACAATGCAAAGAAAAAAAAATTTTTCTTTCATTGTTGAGGTGCATCTTACCTTCGACTGAAGGTCAAAGTTAGTGCAAATTGAGCGAAATACAAAAAGAAATCTTTTTTATTTCCGAAATGCAGCCTAACTTGGAGCTTTGAATAAAGCTCAAAGGTACATAAAATAATCCGATTATCGTCTTTTTTTAGGAAATTTTATAGAAGTAGGAGTTAAAATGGGAGTTAATTCGCTTCGCTCATGGAAGTTAACTCGCTTCGCTCGTGGACATCAGGATTCAGCTATTGGAGAAACTATTGTCCTGCGCCGTGGCGCATAACTCCCTCTTTAACTTCCTTTTTTACTTCCTCTTTAACTTCTTTTTAAATACTACAGTCCTGTATTGCGGTGCAGTTCCTCGAAATTCTGGTCCCAGATGTCGCGCAGGCTGTCGAGGTCCTCCGGATTGGCATAGTCGATGACGCTCAGCACATAGTCGTTGGTGAGTTCGCTCTTGCTGATACGCATCTCCAAGAACGCCTCTGGTGTCTGTTCATCATCCCAGCGCATTCTGATATACTTGTTTTTCACGCATTTCAAGACGGTTGCCGTACGTGTTTCATGGTGCTTGTAGATGTCTCCCCATGTAAATGTCAGCTTGCTGCCTTCACCTGTCACTTCGCCCTTCACCTCATCCGCAATCCACTTCTGCAGACCGCTGGCAGTACTGATGGTATTCCAAATGATATTTTCGGAATTAGAGCGTAATACGTATTCAAGTTCCAATCTTTGCTTATTCATATCATGGTTTGTTTCTATTTGCTGCAAATATACAAATTATTTTTTTTCCAAACAAATATTTCCAAAGAAAAAGCGCCGTCCCTATTGGAACAGCGCCTTTTGATATAGTTCTTGGGTTCAGCCTAATTATGCATTATGCATTATGAACCAACGGTCTCTGACCGAAAGGAAGAAATTATGCATTACCCAAAGGGTCTTTTTACTTCTGCATGTACTTCTTGCCATTCTGGATGACAACACCCTTATAAGACTTCGTTACCTTCTGACCTGCGAGGTTGTAGATCGGAGCATTCGCTTCCTCTGCAGTAGCTTCGATGCCATTGATAGCAGTAGTGCTGCTGGTAACAGTCATCAACAGATTCTTTGTAACAGTAATCTGGTATGTTCCAGGAGTCCTCAGCACGACACAACCGTCATTAACAAGGACAAGCTGAGTTGGCTCATCGAGAACGGCATCAGTGTTACCCTCTGCAGGAGCAAAACGATGCTTACCATTAAAGTCATTCCACGATGTCCACTCTGCATCACCGAAGGTCAGATAAGTATCTCCTGTAATGGTAGTTTCGTACATAAAGGCCTCATTTGTCTCGTTGAATGCCAATTCGGTAGTTGCGTTCCATCCACCAGGAGTACCGTTGCCCATGATATACAGTTTGTCAACGGTGACAGGAGCAGGAGCTGCTTCACCAGTGATGGTTACGGTAGAGAGATCCTTGGGAACACTAATCTTGTAAGTGGTGTTTTCCTTAACGGGGGCAAGAATGATGGCTCCGTCACCTTTCTGCAGTGCAACAGCCTCGTTGAGAGTTGCATTTATGTTGCCCTCGCCAATAGCATAGCGGTAGTTATTGTTGAAGTTCGACCAGTCTTCATCTGCGTTAGCTTCCTCTTCAGTCAGCTGCTTGGTCGCAAATGCGATGTACGCTGTTGTGTTAGGAGCATATTCATACTCGAATGCCTGAGTTGTTTCGTTGAACGCCATCTCAGTCAGTGCGGTGCGATCCCAATTGTTCATATCACCGATGATGTAGAGCAACTCTGGAGCTTCGTAGGTGTATGTCCAGCGTGGGTCGCCAGGATATTTTGCAGGAGCCTCTGCTGCCTTACCCTTGAAAATGCCGTTGAAGTCACCATTGGCTGCATCATTGAAAACAAAGACACCAGCTATGCTGTTCTGAACAGGCTCGTCATTATCACCTGTGCTTTCATTAGCGCTTGTGTCAGCACTGCCCCAGTTGAAGGCATTGCCACTAATCTCCCAAGTTGGATTGGCACCACCCGAACCGCCATTCAAGCCCTTGATAGCCTGACCACTCTTACCAGTGTTGATGAAGGCCGTATTTTTAATATTGTAGTTCAACCATGTCTGGTTGCTCTGACGGTGAGTGCAGATGTTCTTGTTATAAGAAATGTTGTAGAATGTGTTTCTTTCGAAGTTGATGACCTGTTCCGCCAAACCTGCTTCAGTAGCCTTATTACCTTGCTGTGAGCTATAGAACTGACCTTCGTGTGCAGGATTTGCCCAAATGGTATTCTTCGAGATGTCGAAATCAGCGATCACACCACCGCCGTTGCAATCAATCAGCGTCTTGTTGCCACCAACCATTTGGATATTACAGAAGGCAATATGGAAACCATTGATCAGATACTTCATCTTGTTCGCATAGAACAACTGCTGTGTCAGACCGGTAACCTTTACGTTCACGAAGCCGGCATCTTCCAGTGGATAGAAGCCGTACGCATTTGGAGCAATAGCCGGATCGGTACTCATCAGTACCATCGGACCTGTCAACGCAGATGCATCGATTTCCGCCATTGCAGTTGTGTTGTCGATAGAGCTTGGATTATCTCCTTCTTCAGCACCCATGATGATGAAAGCAGCAGGAGCAACGATAGACTTGCTGATGGTAAATTTCTTACCTGGCTTCAGATAGACGTAGATGTCTTTTATTTTCTTGCCTTCCGTAGCAGCCTCTACAGCTTGGGCGATGTCACTGCCCTCTGCAGGAGTCACGACGATATCCTCTGCACCAGCTTCAATCGTAATCGGCTGGAACTGGATTTTATCTTTATAGCGACTGATGGCACCGATGATGTCATATTTCTTACCATCTTCCGGATCAGCAATATCTATTTGGAACTGGTTGAATCCTGCTATCTCTGTTCCGTTCTGTGTGATGGTGAGGTTTTTACCAGAACCTTTGGTATAGGTCACACCCTTCAGAACCACCACCTTATTCATATTTTCTGCAGTCATGTCTGCTGCAGAGGCTGAAGGATAGGTCACAATGTTAATGTCACCAGGCTTTTCACTCAACGCAGTTTTAGGCTCAGCCTCAAAAAGATTATTGTAAATGTTTACACTACCTTGCCAGTTTGCTTCGACGGTAGAACCGACTTTCAGATTGGTGCATTTGCTTTGGCTACCATCATAAATAAGGCTGGAGCCTGTGTTGTCTTTGATATAGGTATATTTTTCGTTTGGTTTTGCAACGACGATGACTTCTCCAGTAAACTGGAACTCTGTGCTGGCGTAGAATTTATTCAATTCCGCAATGTTTGCAGCAACAGGAGCCTCAGCAGGCGTGTAAGTAATCGTCATCTCCGTAATGTAAACACGCTTTGGACTCTCGATAAAAATATATTTAATAGGAGTACTCGCATCATAGTCAATCTCATATTCCTGGATCGTTGGCGTCAAATCGGTAAATTCTTTCACGTTGCCCTTGACACCTACATAAATTGACTTCTCCGACTCACTATACTGGAGAGCCTTGAACGTAAGCTTACTGGGACGGATGTAACTTTTCAAATTGAATGTGAGCTGTCCGGATGCAGCCTCCGTACCTAACCTGATACCTTTGCCTAAACCGCCGTTGTAAACGCTAGGGGACGATGTTATCAATTCAACATTCTCCCCGCCAGTGGCAAAGATATCCGCAATCTCGGTGACTGGATTACCACCATCACCGTTTTTTCCGGTGTCTTTGAAAGTGAACGTCATTTCATCTGCCCATGCACCCATAGCGAAGCACAGCAGCAATGACCATAGGGTTAATAGTTTTTTCATAATCTTTTGGTTTTAGTTAATAATATAATGGTAATGTATAGTTTCTTTATGATTGCAAAGATAACCACTTTTCCTGTAACTTCCAAATATAAATGGGAAAAAAAATTGTCTCGATCACAGAAAAAGCGCCGTCCCTATTGGAACAGCGCCTTTTGATATAGTTCTTGGGTTCAGCCTAATTATGCATTACCCAAAGGGTCTTTTTACTTCTGGTAAATCTTCTTACCGTTCTTGATTACAACGCCCTTATAGTTCTTGTCAACCTTCTGACCTGCGAGGTTGTAGATAGGAGCATTGTCGTCAGCGTCATCAGTTACGATGCCGTTGATGCCTACAGTAGGAATACCAGTAACCTCAATCTTAACCTTATCCGCTGCGGTAGCACCGTTAGGATCGAAGGTGATGGTTACAGTAGCACCATTTGCAGGAGAAGCGACAGCGTAGAATGCATTACCATCAGGATTCTCTGCAGTGACATCCCAACCATAGCTTACATCCCATGCATGATTCTCAGCAACCTTGAACTGGATGTTACCAGCAAACGGGAAGTCGATGGTGTAAACCTTCTTGTAGGTACCGTCGAGCTGCTTCTCCATGTCGTTGGCTGTATTTGCAACATCCCATTCAGTACCGAAGATAGCAACAGATCCGTCTGCATAGTAGAACGAACCAGCTACAGTGTAAGTGTGCTCTGGAGCCTCACCAGTAATAGTTACTGTAGAGAGATCCTTCGCAACACTAATCTTGTAGCTTCCAGCTTCAAGAACGAGGGTTCCGTCACCCTTCTGGAGGGCAATAGCCTCGTTGAGAGGAGCATTTACGTCACCTGCGCCAATAGCATAGCGGTGGTTGGCGTTGAAGTCTGCCCATTCAGGATCAGCAGTAGCCTCCTCAGCAGTCATCTGCTTGTCGGCAAATGCGAACCATACCTTTTCTGTTGGAGCGTACTCGTACTCGTAAGCCTGAGTTGTTTCGTTGAACGTCATCTCAGTCAGTGCGGTACGATCCCAGCCGTTCATAGAACCGATAAGGTAGAACTTCGCAGGAGCTGTGCTCTCATAGGTGTAAGTCCAGCGTGGGTCACCAGGATATTTAGCAGGAGCTTCAGCTGCATCACTCTTGAATACACCGTTGAAGTCGCCAGCAGTTGCATCAGTGAATGTGAATACACCTGCCAAGCTGTTCTTTACAGGCTCGTCAGCATCGCCAGTTTCTTCGTTAGCGCTTGTGTCAGCACCATCGAAGTTGAAGGCATTACCATCGACGTTCCAGGTTGGGTTAGCGCCACTCGAACCGCCGTTCAAGCCCTTGATGACCTGACCGCTCTTACCGCAGTTTACAAAGGTGTTGTTCTTAACATTGTAAGTCAGCCATGTTTGGTTGCTCTGACGATGAGAGCAGAAGTTCTTACCCTTAGCAATGTTATACATCGTATTCTTTTCGATGTTGAAGGTCTGAACTGCTAAACCTGCAGCAGTTGCCTTGTCACCGCTCTGTGAGCTGTAGAGAGCACCAGTGTTTTCAGGATTTGCCCAGATTGTGTTCTTAGACATATCAAGCGTAGCGATAACACCACCACCGTTGGTATCGATAATAGTCTTGCTGCCACCAGCAATATTGATATTACAGAAGTCAACGTGGAAGCAGTTAATCAGATACTTTTGCTTGTTCGCATAGAACAGCTGCTGTGCCAAACCGGTAACCTTGACATTCAGGAAACCTACATCTGCCAGCGGATAGAATCCGTTAGCGTCTGCAGCAACAGCTGGAGTTTCGCTCATCAGTACCATTGGGCCATCCAGTGCAGAAGCATCGATTTCAGCCATTGTAGCATTTTCGTCGATATCGCTAGGATTAGTTCCGTCAGCAGCACCCATGATAACGAATGCAGCAGGAGCTACGATTGACTTGCTGATGGTGAACTTCTTACCAGGAGCAAGATATACGTAGATATCCTTTACTTTCTTTCCTTCGGAAGCTGTCTGTACGGCAGTAGAGATGTCGGAACCTTCTTCAGGAACAACCTTGATGTCCTCAGGACCATTCCACTTAGCAACAACACCTACCGTATGGTTCTTGGTGTCAGCAGTGAATGTCAAGATGTACTCACCTGCAGGATATTCGTCTGTACCGAAGATGAAGTTAGCGTTGTCACCGAGAGGAAGTACATAGTCATTCCAGTTGCTGTTGGCAGCAGCCTTGTATTCATACTTCTTAGCTTCAGCAACAAACGGCATCTCCAATGTCCAGATGTTAGCATTCTCAGCATCCTGGGTCATAGCCTTAGCCATGCTCCAATCCCAAGCGCTTGTCTCTGGATCCTGTACAGGCCATCCGCCAGTGAACTCACCGACGATAGACATCGTTGTGATTACAACTGGAGTAGCATAAGTGATTGTCCAGCGTGGGTCACCAAGCTTGGTTGCAGGTTCAGATGCACCTTCGCCCAATGCGAATGTCCCGTTGAAGTCAGCGTTAGCAGCATCGGTGAATGCTACAACACCAGCTACGCTGTTCTTAACGATGTCTTCTTCGCCTACCTTGCCAGCCTTCTCAACCTCGGCAGCAGCCTTGTCAGCTCCATCATAGTTGAAGATGTTGTTGTCAACATTCCATACAGGAGTTGCACTTGTCTGACCCTTGTTGAAGCCAACAACTACCTGACCACTCTTACCGAAGTCAACGAAGATGTTGTTCTTCAGGGTGTAAACGTTCTGAGCTGTACCGTTCTGCTTCAGGTCACAGACGTTCTTGCCATAAGCAATACCTACGATGGTAGAGTTCTGAACATCGAATGTCTGCAGCCAGTCACCGTTTACATTCTTCGGACGGCTACCATACTGTGCAAAGAAGCCAGTATTGTGACCGTTTGCGTAGATAGTAGAGTTCTTAACAACTACTTCGCCTACATATCCCTTGCCGTTGAAGTTGATGACGTTCTTTGCAGCTGCCGGCATTTCGACAACAGCATTGTTAATCGTCAGCTTCTCAAGCAATGTCTTCTGAGCGTCAGTAATCAGAGTACCCTTCAGACCAGCAATCTTAAGATTGTTAATCTCAACAGAACCAATCAGATAGTGGTCAGAATCGGTATCGTCTGCCTTCTTAGCAAATGTCTCGCTTCCGCTCAGCGTGATGAGATCACCTTCCAAACCAGATGCGTCAATGATAGACGTTGCAGCACCGGCACCCTGGATAAGTACGCCAGCAGGAGCTACGATAGCTTTCGTAGTGGTGTATGGAGTACCAATAGCACCTAAGGTAATGGTGATATTACCTACCTTGTTACCTGCGGCCGTAATTTCTGCAGCTCTTGCTTCAATCACAGCACCGATATCATCGGTTGGAGCCGGAGCAAAGTCAATGTTCACTACAGCTGCTGGAGCCTTAGCCTTTTCAACCTCGACATACTCGACACCGATTTGCTTGTCACCCAAAGGTTTGATGACGAAACCGTGATCTGTTATTTCTTGAGCAACGGCATTGTCTGCAACGAACTGGTAGCCGTCGTCAACAACTTGAATAGCTGTCTCCTCAATGAGAACCTTGTCGAATGGCTCTTCGTTCTTCAAGATAGCAATGTCGGTTGGCTTAAGCTCTGCAACGTCGCTGTTGAAGCCCTTTGCAGGAGCTGCTGTAGAGATCTCTTTCGCAACGATGTGGATGATCTTCTCAGCCTGAACGTCTGCTTTTTCAAATGCCTTTGCAGGAATGGTAATACCTGTTGTGGTAGGAATAGCTACCTCAGGATCACCTGCCCAAGCAGTGGTCTTCTCAGTCGTGAGTGAGTAGTTTGCACCATCCTCGAATACGAGGTCACTAGTCTGTTCCTTAACTTCTGCTTCTTTACCATTGTTGAAGATGATGAAGTCAGGAGCATAAGTAGATTGGAATACATAGTAATATGTATCGCCATCTCTGGTATCGGTGATTTCAACGCCTGGCCACTCAACCGGAGCCTGGATGTTAGCCTTCCAGACATAAGCATATACTTGTTTCCACTCCTTGTCAGTTGTGAAGCTTACAGCGAATGGCTGCGTACTGTAGTCGTAAGCCTTTTCGTTCTCGAATTCCCAGTTAGGTGTCTGGTTGATACCTACCTGTGAGCCTTCCTTGGTTCCATCGTTGAAGATAATCAAGTTAGGCTCCTCTGCAGACTCGATGGCAACTTCGTAAACACCAGTCTCGGCATTCAATGTCATCGGAGTTCCTGGCCACTCTACTGGTTCATAGAAGTGTTCCTGAACACCTTCGGCCTCATCAGCTGGAGTGTAGTTATAAGCATAAGCATATACTGGCTTCCAACCCAAATTGGTCGTGAAGGTTGCAGTGTAGGTGTTCAACTGTGGTTCTACCTCAGTAATAGTGAACGGCTGGAACTGGATGTTGTCGTTGTAACGGCTGATAGCACCAACAACGTCGAAGGTCTTACCCTCAGTTACCTCAGGAAGCTCAATGCCGAACTGGTTCCAACCATTTACAAGATCATCACCGATGGTGAACTTAATGTTCTTTCCATCAACATTGTAGATGGTCAAGCCCTTGATCTCAACAACCTTGTTTACGTTCTCTGCTGTTACATCATCTGGGGTTGCCTCAGGATACGTCACCTCTCCAACATTTTCAGAAGCTGTAAGCTGTTCATCACCTGCAGGCCTAACCTCGAACAGGTTCTTGTAGATACTTACTGTACCATTCCAAGGAGCCGTGATTACATCACCAACCAGAAGACCTTTCGTCTTATCACTTTCATTTGAATGTGCTCCTCCCTTATCATAAATCAGAGAAGAACCAGTTTCATCCTTGATATATATATAATTGTCAATGGTCTGCGATGATTCCCCTTCCATCTTAGCAACTACGATAGCATTGCCGAGGAACTTGAATTTAGTACCATTTGCCAGAGCGTTCAACTCTTTGACAGTGCTGATACCGTCCTTCGCAACATCAAGCGTCAGCTCGTGTGTGCTTGTGTTAGCTGTGAAGGTCAGGGTGTATGTTCCAGCAGGATACAGGTCTGTACCGAATACGAAGTCCTGGTTGCCTTTTTCTGGAAGAACATAGTCTTCCCAGTTACCGTTAGCGGCAGCCTTGTATTCGTACTTCTTAGCCTCAGCTACGAAGCCTTCCTTAACATAGGTCCAGATAGCTGGGTTGTCTGTACTCTGAGTCATTTCCCAACCATTTGCAGGATCCCAGTTAGGATCATTGCTTTCGCCTGTAGCTTCCAAACCGAGGAAGTCACCAACGATAGCCATCGTCTTGATCTCAACTGGCTGGTCACCGCCACCGCCTTCGTCGGTGTAAGTAACTGTGATGCCCTTGAAGCCAACATTACCAGCAGAACCGGAAGTTGTCATGGTGACTTCTGTGTCCTCGCCAGTCCATGACCAATTTTCAGCATCCCAGGTACCTGCATTTGTCTTACCTGCTACACCGTCAATCGTAGGAGAAACCCCCTTGCTATTTGGATTGATAGTAGCATCGTAGGTAATACCGATAATCTTCTCACTTCCTCTTGCTTTAATAGTCAGAGATCCCTTTGCATACAAGCGGGTTTCTTCTGCAGATGTAACATAAGCTGGGTTTGTAGAACCAGTACCCTTATCAAATGTATAGGTGAAGTGATCCTTAGTGTAAACCATTGGGTTCGTTCCTGTTCCAGCAGCAGTAAATTCGATTTCCTCTTCTTGCTGATCTGGATTAACAGGCTCGTCATCGAGAACCAGTGCATACTGATATTCGTTAACGAACTCTAAGTCTGCAGTCTGAGTTACGCCGGCTTCACCACCTCTACCATTACTGAAGACGATGCTGTCTGGTTCAACAGCAGCAGAGAACTTCAGTTCGTATACAGGATACTTCTTGCCGTCGATTTCAGCTTCGGTATCGATAACGCCCATTTCTTTTCCTGCCCATGGGCCGAGCTGCTCAACCTTGTCTGGGTCCTTGCCCGTCCAAGTGTAAGCATAAACCTGCTGCCAATCAGCGCCATTTACAAACTGAACGGTGTACTCGTTCACAACGATAGGCTCTTCCTTCATTACGACATTGAAGAAACCACCGTACCAGTCCTCAACACCACCTGCTGGGTTGAATGTGATCGTGTATTCACCATCCTGTGGGATAACAAAGTTGTCCATGTTGTCAGGATACCATGTGAAGCTCTTGTCGCTCATCATGGACTTAACCTTGAGTTCATCCTTTGCAGCAAACTTAGCTGTGAACTCATAGATGCCTTGTGCCGTTGGGCTTTCTTGCATCTGGTAAGCTTCGTCATAGCTCCATTCGTTCATGTTGCCAACTACGAAGTAGCCAACAAGCTGCGGAATCTCCTTGAATGTAGCACTAACGTATACATCCTCACCTGGCATTACGAAGGAGTAATTGTATTCTCCACCGACAATCGGCTGGATATCGATAGGTGCTCCGTCTTGAGTTGCTACTGTGAGCTGATCCAGGTCGAAGCCCTCGTTAGGTGTTACCTTCAGCAATACTTGCTCACCTGCAGCAACATCGTACTTGTCAGCTTCATAAGTACCATTTACCATATTATCGGCAAGGTGTACGGTGTGCGATACAGCAGGTTCATCCTTCAAAGCAAGGTATATGTATCCTTGATACCAGTCTTGGCTACCCTGTCCGTCTGGACGGAAGTAAATGTCATATTCACCCGACACCTCGACTTTGAGGTTGTTGTCCATGCCATCAGGATACCAGGTTGTTGTCTCTCCTTCAACCTTTATTACCTTGAATTCATCGTCTTTAGCAAGTTGAAGAGTAGTCATATACTCACCTTCTGTAGCAGCATTAGTTGCAAGCTTGTATTCATCACTCGCTTGCCACTGGTTCATGGTTCCAACTACATAATAGCTGGCCTCTGCAGGCTGTTCCTCTGCAAAGGTGAACTCCATCACAACAAATGGCTGTGAGGGTGATCCACCAGGATTGAACCAAAGACTTTCCCAGTTGTCAAGATTATATTCATAGACTGAGGGATAAATGTCAACTCCGGTATTGGTAGCATAATAGACATCATTACTTACGTCAACAGATTTTTCTCCGTCAGCGCTTTCTTTCATTGCATTAAGCTTTCCATTTCCATTGGCTGACCAACCATAAATCTTAACCTTTGTAGCCTTCTTGCCCTCAGGGAATGTTACATTAACAGCACTACCTGTAGATAATTTCAGAGGTACATATACATTTTCACTTAAGGTGACGTTACCACTGCCATATTGGAATGTCTTACTATCGTTTGCCATCGTAAACGTGATGCCATTCATTGTGACAGCCTTGGTATTTGCACCTTCAGCCTCTATTCCGTTGACACTGTAGGCGGCAACGAGACCATTTTCTGCGTATTCCTTGCCAACACCTCTTACGGTAATAGCGTATTCCTCGTTGCTAACAGTAAATTTATACAAGGCAGTTGTGCCATCGAAAGATTTAGTTACTGTTGTTGAACCAGAAGATAGTGTAACGTCAACAGCACCGGCACCATTTAGTGTAGAGCCGTCAATCGTCAAAGCTTTCGTAGATTTCAACGTGGCAAGATCTGCATTGCTGAGAGCAGTACCATTCAGTGTAACGCCAGTAATCTCCTGTACGATAACTTCTGTCTGTTCATAGGTAATTTTCCATGTTCCTACAAACTGAGCGGTTGTACCTTCCTTGAAGGTTAGCATAATACTGTCCTCTGCTGCAATGTCAGAGAGTACAAAGTCTCCGCTAGCACCACCATCTGCCTTTCCAGGAAGAGTTACGGTCTTCGCAAGGAGGTTCTGTTCGCCGCCGTCAACAGTTACGGAAACAATATCAACAGCGGTTGAAGTGTTTCCGCAACCCCAGAATTCAAGTTTCGTAATCTTGAATCCCTTGTTCACTTGGAACACAACGGGTCCTTTGTTTGTTCGCATCTTCACACCTTTGTCGGGCATGTTGCCTTGTAGGACTCCTCCCTTTCCGGCAATAAACTTTCCGTCAAGTGTGTAGCTCGTTCCGCTAATCTTTGTGTCAGACGATCCTTGGTTGCCCGAACTCTCTACGAGAGGATCAGCCCAAGCGAATGACACCATTGCCATTAGCGCAACTATCAAAAAAGAAAGTTTCTTTTTCATAAGCTTGATTTTAGTTAATAATTCAATTTAGGTTTTAAATAGGTTTTTCACCTTTTTCTTGTTTTTAGGTTTTAATTCATTGTGTCATTTAATCATAGGCATTTTGGTTTTAAAGGGTTCATAAAATATGTTATTAAATCTCGTTGTTTGTTTTCTAAGTGGCAGCGTCATGTCTGTATGCGACTTTGTCTATGCTTATTTTGTGTTAATAGATACTTTTTTCGTAATGATTTAGATTGCAAAGATAATAAAATATTTATTAACCTCCAAATGTTTTAGGTAAATATTTAAGAAAATTTTACGAACATTTTCGGTGGTTAATATTTGGACTGTTGCAACAGTGCAGCATTATCTTTGAGCGTCAACGCAGCCACGCAGCCACGCTGTCCCATTTACTTTTTCAAAATGTAATGAATACCGCTTCTTGAAAGTTATAAATTATAAGTATAAATTTTATATTATATATTATAATATATATATTATAATATATAATATAGATAATGGGACTCGCCATACTTCAAAACTAAAATCGCAAGATGGGACTGCGTGGCTGCGTGGCAGTGTTGCTGTGTGTTCGAATACGCATGTGTTCATTCTATTATTGCTGAACAAGGTGTATTTGCTGGCTTTGCGCTCAGTGATGTTCATGGAAGTTACTCACTTACTCAGTTACTCACTTAGGACATTAGTGTTTTTCCAAAGATTAAGGGTATGGCATTGTAAGTAACATATTGTAATAATATTATTTTTATTATAATATATAATTTATTATATATTATAATAAACTATATTTTTGCCTAAGTTTTGAATTAACTCCCAAAACCTTCTTGTCCTAAGTGAGTAACTGAGTAAGTGAGTAACCTCTGAAAGGGATGCTGAAATTGTTGTTGTGAAAATATTTAACAACACTAATTATGGACAACACTTGGCTTATACGTAAAGCCGTTCGTAACACCCTGATTGTAAAGTGGTTGTAAAGAGGTTGTTTTGTTTTGTAAAAGAGGTACACTTGGCTCGCAAAAGTTATGCTTTTATCGCTCAAAAGCATAGGTTTTGGCGTGCAAAAGGGCACCTTTTGCAATGCGTAATGCATAATGCGCAATGCTTAATTGAAATTCCTTGACAATATGTTTGTCTAAAATCGTACCATCAAGATGCTGGCTTCATACAACAGCCAGATAGGAATGGACACGATGAAAAGGGTGAAAATGTCGGTTGTTGGTGTGATAAAGGCTGCCACGATGAGTATGCCAACAACAACGTGACGACGGTATTGACTCATCATTTTTGCATCGATGATTCCAGCACGAGCAAGTATCCAACACAATACCGGTAACTCAAATACGATACCCATCAATAGGGATAGCATCAAAAGTGTATCAACATACGACTGGATGGTGAGCATGTTATCAACTACTGGTGAAACCTGATAGGTGCCTAAGAAACGAACGGTTAATGGGAAAACCAGAAAATAGGTAATGAAGACTCCTAAAATAAACATCAGGTAGGCGCTGCCGACGATGACTGTCGCATAACGACGTTCGTTGTCGTATAAGGCTGGCGACACATATCGGAACAAGAGCCAAATGATATATGGTGCTGCCATGAGAAAGCCTACGGTGATGGCTACTTTTACGTGAATCATGAACTGTTCTGTCAGCCCTGTATTCATCAGATGCAGACTGAATGGTTCAATGCCCATCATGCGAAAACTGATGAATTCATCGGTTCTTGGTGCCAATATTACATCAAACAGCAGGTCTTTGAAACAGAATGCGATCATGGAAAATAATACAACAGCCACTATCGCTTTGATGATGACCGATCGCAGTTCGTCAAGATGCTCCCAAAAGGTGAGCGTCTTCTCCGCAGCTTCTTTCTTATCTTCCACCAGTAGTGATTATTCTTTGACAGGTTTGTCTGCAGTCTTGCCTGCATCTGGGTCGGCAGGTTTCTGCTTTTCATCAGCACCGTTCATGCCGTCTTTGAAACTTTTCATGCCTTTACCCAGTCCTTTCATCAGTTCTGGAATTTTCTTTCCACCGAACAACAACAGGATGATCAAACAGATAACAAGAATCTCACCAGGTCCTAATCCAAACATATTCTTAGATATTTATAGTTTTCGTTTCCATATTTTCGGCAAAAATACAAAAAATCGGCAAAGTAAACAAAAAGAATCTACATTTCTTTTCAAGCCAACAGTTTTTCAATCAGACGCTTTGCGATGCTAAAAACTCCGTTCCTTTTCAATTTTTATCGGTTTCATCGATGGATTTTAAAAATATTAGTATAAGGAAGTGGTTGAATATTGTTGCTAAAAACAAAAAACCACGAATCTCTGGTGAAATCCGTGGTCGTTATTTTATGCTTAAAGGTCAATCCATCGCTTCTGACACTCCTTTTTTGATGGTCGGAACATCAATTTCGCCACCTTGATTTCCTTTGGAAGGTTTTTCCGTCTTCTTGGTTTCTGCCTTCTTGCTGTCTTTGTCCTGACTCTTCATGATTTTCTCGACATCTTTTTTATTCTCCTGATTGCTTTTGCCAGAGATTTTGTTGATTACTTCGTTGTCAACTTTGCCTTCATTCTTCTTGGCAGCCGACTCCTTGTTGGTGGACGCATTGCTCTTGGTAGAGGTTTCTGGTGCAGAAGGACGGTTTTCGATGCGACGCTCTGGAGACATGTTGCGGGTAGGCGCAGAACTCTTGTGGTCGAAAGTCTCTTTGATGTTTTCCATCTTGACTTCCTTGTCCTTTTCCTTGTCTTTGTCTTTGCTGAACAGTTGGGTATAAACCATGAAGGCAGCAGCTGCAATCACAATACCCAGGGCAATCATCGACAAGACACGTACCATACTGTTGGACTTCTGGACAGGCTGCTGCTGGCGCATAGACATCTGTGGCGGTCCCTGCATCGACATCATATCCTCCTCGCTGTCTTCAATACTGTAGTCATAGCTTCCTCCTTCCAGTTCTTCCACTTCCTCAGCATAAGGTTCCTGTCCTTCCATTGACGGTGCAGGTGGAGGTGTCGGCATACCCATGTTGGGTACAGGCGGCATTCCAGGAGCAGCAGGTGGGGCGGCAGCCAAGGCCGGATTCAGTTCTGCCATCAGCACGTGGTTGCGCTGGCGCATCTCTTTCTCGGTATCCTCGAACGGCGCAGTTGCCGGTTCAGATGTTACCGTCTGGATCTTGATAAGTAAACCAGAGTGGTTGTCCTGGCTATTGGTGGTGGCTGCAACCAGTTTGTTGCGCTTGCCTGCCTCCGTGAGGTCATTATCCTTCAGAATGTCGATAATATCAATGTCGCGCATCTCTTCCAGCATACCATCGGAACACAGGTAGAAATAGTCGCCCGACTTGATGTCGGTGATGTGTGCGATTTCTGGTTTCGGAGCCTGTTCCTGTCCAGGCATCATCACGCGGGTGATGATGTTCTTGTTGGGAGAGGTCTCCATCTCTGGTAATGTCAGCTCGCCCACGTCGAAGAGGTCGTAGATAAGCGAGTGGTCGCGGGTACGGTAGAGAATCTCATCCGTTTCCGGACGCAGGTGATAGACGCGGCTGTCACCGATATGCGCTACGGTAGCACCACCGCGGTGCAGGTACAGGAAGGTGAGGGTAGTACCCATCTTCTTGGCAGCACCATTGTCTTTCTCTTCCAGGCGTGCATTGGCAACGGCAAGCGCCTCACGCAGTTGTGCATCCGTAAACACTTCGTCGGCAGGGAAGTTCTTCTGGATGTAATCGCTGAGTGCCTGACATACTGTCTGACTGGCCACTTCACCGCTGTCGTGACCACCCATACCGTCGCAAAGGATAAACAAGCGGTTGTCAACAGAGGCTTGTTCCTCGGATGGGAAGATGCTGTCTTCCTGGTTGTCTCGCTGACCCATCTCATGGATGGTCTGTGGAAGCAATATTTCGTATTTCATAATCGTGATTGGGTTTTATTTCGTTATGTCGATATGTCGATATGTCGTTATTTCGAGGTAATTTTAGTATATCGTTTCTTGTTCGTTTCTCCTTGGACGCGGTGGGGCAGCGGGTGGTGGTGTTTGCTGCGGTGCCTGGCCCTGCGGACAACGATAAGTGAGCATCACTTCGCCCATCTGGATAACTTGTCCGTCGGTGAGGTAGAACTCATCGAATGTCGTCAGCTCCTTGCCGTTCACGTAGGTCTTGTTGGTAGCCTGCGGATTGTGCTTGATGGTAGCTACGCAGGCACCACCCGACTCCGTGATGGTGATGAATGCATGGACGCGGCTCATCGTATTGTCCTCACCCGTGAGAATCTCCACCTGTGCACGGTGCTCACGGCAGGCCCTTCCGATGGAATTCTGACCTATCATCAGCGAATAACGGTTTCCTTTGTATTCCAACCATCCCGGCTGTGCACTTGCCATATTGTTCTGTACGATGGTGGTACGGATCGGACGCTGTGGGGCAGGCTGTTGCACGTTACTACGCACCGGTGCGGCAGGTCTTGCTTGTCCGCCACGGAAGGGTGGTGGTGCCCCAACAGGCCGCTGCTGTGGACGAGGCGGCGGTGCCGGCTGCTGGTATTGCGGCTGCTGCGGCTGTCTCGGCTGCTGATATTGCTGCACCATGTCGAAGTTGTAGATGGTGTTCTCATGCTGTTGCGGCTGTACGCGCTGCTGTCTCGGCTCAGCATCATAGATAGGTTGCTGGGCGGGAGCCTGTTGTCCTCCTGCCACAGCATTGAAGCGGACGCGCAGGCGACTGCCGCAACTGGGGCAGGTAATCACTTTCTCCTCCACACCTTGGAGGTTGTTGACCTGTAAGCGCTTCTGGCACTTGGGACAGGTGATGAGTTTTTGTTTTTGTATCATAGGTGATGGGTGTGTTAGGTGATGGGTGATGGGTGATGGGGGATGGAGTCCTTACCATTTCATGACGACCATTTGGTTGTCAAACTTTCCCCACATCACGGGGTGCTGTTTGTTGTTGGTGTCTCGGAGTACGTGCTTGTGCACATATTTATAGAGTTCCTTTGCGGTAATCTTCCGGTCGCGGTTATAGTCGGCTTTCCCCTTCAGCGCACGCTGCAGGTAGTCGGTGTAGATGCAGTTGACATCTGTGGGGTTATAGAGGGAAGTCTCGTTGGGGCGCGATGACAGGAACATCAGTACCGATGTGTTGCGATAGTCGCTTGCACTGATGGTCTTTCCGGTATTGGTGCCACCTTTCGTTGCTGCATCGCTCATCTTTCCGGAGTAGCAGCAGTTCAGGAATACCACCTTCCGCTTGGCTTTGGAATTGGCCATAATCCTGCAGAGTTTGTCGTAACTCACCTCTTTGTCGTAAAACACCAGGCTGCCGGGCGAGCCGTGTCCGCTGTAGAAGAACACAATCATATCTTCCGGTTGGGCGTTGGCATACAAGTATTCCATTTGTTGCAGCACCTGTGCCTCGTTGACCTGCTCGTTGATGAGCAGGACGGTTTCGGCGTTGCCGTTTCTGTCGTACACCCATTGGATGGTTTTGGCATCATTGTGACAGATGCGCGTATTCATCTTGGGATTCGGATAGACACTGATTCCGCACGACACCAGGTATGTCTTCTGTGCCTGTATCATTGTGGCGAAAGCCAGCAGCAGGGTGGTTATGAGTGTTCTTGTCTTCATCATGATTTCACCTTATTATATATATGCGCGCGAGCTACCAGCCGCCATTGAGGTTGGTGGAGTTGCTGTGGCGCTTGGATTTTCCTTTTTTACTAGTTGCATCCAACGATTTCTGGTTGTTGGTATCAGATGCTTTCTTGCCTGCAGCGGCAATGGAGTCGGCTTTCTCTGTTGTCGCGGGTTTCTGTACCTCTTCCGTCTGATGGATGCGGCGTGTTTTCTTGTTGCCGAGAATCTTGTAGGCTGAAACGGCAAGGATACACAGCAGCGCTGCCATCAGGAAGATAATGATATAGCGTAGCAGGTTGTTTTTCTGTTCAGGCTCCTCATAGGCATCCGGTTCGTCGGAGGTGGGGAAGCCGTTTCCACCAGTATTGTAATCGTAACCGTCCGGTTCACTTGGCGGATAACTTCCTGGTATGTCTGAGTGGATGATGCCTGAAGCCGGTGTGGTGGGGGCATCGTCTTCGATGGGAGACGGGGGAGTGATGGGAGGATTGGGAACAATGGGAGGATTAGGAATGATGGGAGGTGTGGGAACAACGGGATCAACGGGTTCGTTGATGTCGATGATGTCATCATCGGCAGGGGCTAAGCCCATGAATGCCTGCGGATTGTTGGCGGCAGCCAGGAAGTCCTCTACCGACTGGAACCGTTCGGCACGACGGGAATTCATCGCCGTAGCCACGATGCGCATCATCTCCTCGCTGACACCACAGCTTTCCAGTTCCTCGAAGGGGAATCCCTCGTTCATGATTTCCGCTGCCGGCGGCGGTGTCTCACCCGTAAGCATCTTGAAGAGGGTGGCGCCCAAGGCATAGACATCGATGTAAGCAGGAAAGATATGACTTCCCTGTCTGACAACCTGTTCGATGGGTGCATAGCCTGGTGTACCCAATCCGATGCTCGTACTCGACTCAGCCTCTCCGTTCTCATTGTAGTGTTTCGACAAACCGAAGTCAATAAGGAACAGCTTGCCGTCTTTGCGACGCATGATATTCTTGGGTTTCATGTCCAAGTGCAGCATGCGCTGTTTGTGCATATATGCCAGCGCCTCGCCGGTTTCATTGAGAATGGCAACAGCCTCCTGTTCATCGAGGTGGACGTGCTGTTTGATATAGTCGTCAAGTGATACACCCTCGATGTATTCCATCGCATAGTACGTGGTGTTGTTCTGATCGAACACATCCATCACACGTACGATGCCAGGATGTTTCATCATTGACAGGTTCTCAGCCTCCTTCCGGAAACGGCGCCTGTAGTCGGACACCATACTCGATGAGGAGGAGTCGGTGATGGTTCCGTCTTCCGTTCGTGAGCACAACTCGTGCATAAAGAACTCCTTGATAGCCACCTTGACGTTGCTCTCAACGGTTTGTTCGATCTCTCCCAACGGGCCATCCACTTTCACGACGGAGCTGACGGTTGTTTCGGCGAGATAAGTCACGCCGAAAGCCCCATGTCCGAGTACGCGTTTGATGCAGTACTCGAAATGGGGACTTTTCAGTATAGATTCTTCTAAAAGTGTGTTAGATAATCTGGTCATCTATAACAGGAGCATCATCGAAACCGGTATCGGTTGTATTATCTACCATGAACGACTCGTCGCCAGCATCCAGTGTTCCTTCCTCCACATAGGGTTCATCAGGATAGGTGTCTTCCGGATAGGTGTCGGCATCGTTGTCGGCGAAGTCACCGCCGTCGTCCTCGAACTCGTTGAAGTCTTCGTCGCCAGTAATGAATCCGTCATCTTCTGTGAATTCCTCATCGACATTCACGTTGGAATCCGCAAATTCCATACCGCCATCAGGATCGTCAAACCCAGGATCGTCGTCATCAAGGAATCCGTTGTCGTCATTCACATTGCCCGTCATTCCTTCCACATTGGCATTGTTGGTATAGTCGGGACCTTCAACATCGGGATCTACCTCGCCGGTAGTTACGCCGTCGAATGGGTTATCGACAACAGCCACATCGTTGTCGGCTCCGTCATACAAACTGCCGTCGTAAGTCATATAGCTGATACCCACACGGTCAGCCATCGGATCCATGTAAACCGTCTCGCCGTATTCTCTCAGGTTGATGATGTCATCAGAGGATGTAGCATTCTCAGGAATGAATCCGTCAGCCACACCATCATGGTCAGCATCTACATAGTAGCCTCTCACACCATTGCGGGTAACATAGGCTACGTCCATTTCAGAGCCATCGCTGCCTGTGATGTGCGTATAAGAGTGTACGCGTACGCCAGCAGGCATGTCGTCGTCGATGACAACCACCTTGCGTGGAGCTGCGTTTTGTGCCTGAAGATCCTGCTCAGCAGCATCGAGATCTTTTTGCATGTCTTCCACCTGTTCCTTCAACTCGTCGGCAATGCGGGCATTGTTCTCAGCAGTAGCACTGAGGTCGTCCATCTCTTCGTTGAAGGCATTGGCTGCCATCGCACCGCCTACGCCAAGTGTACCGCCGAGGAGTACAGCTGCCGCCGCCATGATAGCGCGGTTGTCATTGTCTCCTTTGGCTGCTGGGGCAGGTCTTACCGGTCTGGGTGCACCGCCTGGTGTACCTGGAGGAGGTGTTTGTGGCACTTGGTTTCTAATCACTTTGGTGTTTTCGTCCATTCTTTCCATAGTCGAATTGGGTTTTTAGTTTATGGTATGGTTAGTTACTCTCTGTGGGCAAAGGTACGTCTTTTCTCGAATGCGGGCGAACGAATGATGGTATCTTACATCAAATGTCCCGTTTTCTTGATAAAACGTCGGGGTTTTATCAATATTCCGGTATGACGAATTTCGTCTTGCATCGCGGACACATACCGTCTTCCATCAGCAACTCGAAATCCTTGTTGCCCAAGAAGCGGTTGCACTCCGGATTCGGACAGCGGTAGTAGGCCATGAACCAGCGTTTCAGTTCCTCGCGGCGCTTGGTCAGTTTCGAGGCATCGACGAAGGCTTTGACGCAGAAGAACAGCGACAGCAGGATAGCCAATCCGTAAACAACATTCATGAAGGCTCCCGTACCGCCAATCTTCATAAATCGAAGTACCACAGCACCCATTGTGAAGACGGGCAGGATACCTCGCATGGCGTTGAAGCGCTTCTCGCTAACCGTCATGCGGTTCATCTCCGAGTAGTACTGTTCCCAGATGTCTGCCAGATGGGTGACATCCATCACCAGCTGCGGTTTGGGGAATATCTTCATCAGCTCGTCCCATGGCAACACATAATGGTCTCCACCCAGTTCGATGCGGTCTTGTTGTGTGACATGTTGCTGCATGACGCGCACACCGTTGACGAAGGTCACGTTGCGAGGATTCAGGTTGCGCAACAGGAAACCGCCGTCAGGACAGTTCTCGATGGCACAATGCTCGCGACTGACACTCTGCGGCACTGTACCAGGCTGTCCCACTGTCTTCGGCCGCTTCTGTCCGTCAACAAAGACGTTCAGTCGTAGGGTTTGTTGGTCGCGTCCTATAATCAGTTCCATATTCTATAATGCGTAATGCGTAATGCGTAATGCGTAATGCGTAATGCGTAATGCGTAATGCGAATAAGTATTTGACAAAGGTACGGAAAAAAAAACAAATGAACAAACAATTGTGCGTTTTTCTCTGCAAAATCTTTTGTTTCTTCCAAATTATTCGTATTTTTGTGGCAAATATTGATGATATGGACCCGACATTTGATTTTATCCTTCGCATTTTCGTAGCTGCCCTCTTGGGTGGCGTCATCGGTTTGGAACGTGAATATCGTGACAAGTCGGCAGGTTTCCGCACCCATTTTCTGGTTGCATTGGGATCGGCATTGTTTATGGTTGTCTCTGCTTACGGATTCGAGGGTGCGCTGGTGACTGAGAATCACCGTCTGGATGTTTCGCGTATCGCTGCACAGGTTGTTTCCGGTATCGGTTTCATCGGTGCAGGTATGATTATTTTCCAGAAGAATGCCATCCGCGGATTGACTACCGCAGCTGGCGTATGGGTGACGGCAGCGATTGGTTTGACTTGCGGTGCAGGCATGTATGTCCTCGCCCTCTCATCTACCTTTATGGTGCTGTTGGGTTTGGAGGCTTTCAACTTCTTCCTTCGTCGTTTTGATTCCAAGCGTAAAGGGGAGGAAGAATAGCTTGAAATCTTAAAAATTATTATATTTCGGATAAAATAATATAAAAATCGCCGCGAAACTTGTGGGAAACGCGACGATTTTATATATTTGCAGTGGACAATCGTCTCATTGTCTGATGAACTAACTAACAAACAACTGCCATGGGAGACACGCAGGAATGGAGGAAACAACTATGTTAAAACGTATCAGAAAATCTTACAACGAAGAGGAATTTGAACTGGACAACCAGTACAACGAAGAGGAACGCTATCGCAGCGGGGAACCGTCTGTTTGGTATAGCTAAAAGGAACGAGAACTATTCGTAGGTCTTTGCTTCCCGTTTGCCTGTCAATACGGCTAAAGCGTTCAGGGCTAATGCTTCCATTTCGTCTTCACCCGGATAACAATGGGTGGGGGCGAGGAAGTCGATGCGTTTCCTGAGTCGGCTGATGACATATTGCGAACGGGCCATACCGCCTGTCAACAGGATAGCATCCACTTTTCCGCAGAGAACAGCACTTTCTGCCACAATATTCTTGGCTGTGTGGTAGATCATCGCATCGACAACCAGTTCTGCCTGCTTGTCGCCAGCGGCGATGCGCCGTTCAATCTCCTGCATGTCGTTGGTACCTAAGTGGGCAATGAGGCCTGCTTCTCCAGCTACGCGTTTCAACAATTGCTGCTCTGTGTATTTCCCTGAGAAACAGAGACGTATCAGGTCGGCAGCAGGTAAACTTCCTGCTCGCTCCGGTGAGAATGGTCCTTCGCCGTCAAGGGCGTTGTTGGCATCCACCGCACGACCTTTTTCATGTGCAGCAATGGAGATGCCGCCTCCCAAATGACAGATAATCAGGTTCAGGTCTTCGTATTCCTTACCAATCTCGTTGGCATAGCGGCGTGCAATCGCTCGTTGGTTCAAGGCGTGCCAGATACAGATACGCTTCATCAGCGGAGAACCGCTGATACGGGCATAGTCGTTCAACTCGTCAACAACGCCAGGATCGGCAATGAACGAACGACAGCCAGGGATGTCTTTGGCGATTTCATAGCTGATGATGCACCCCAGGTCACAGGCATGCTTGTGGTTATGGTCGGCTTTGGTGTCGGCAATCATCTTTTCGTTGATTTCATAGACACCGCCTTCTACCGGTTTGGCAAGTCCGCCACGACCCACTACCGCGCTGAAATGGAACTCGCATCCCATGCGTGTGAGGTCGTCGATAATCAGTTTCTTACGGTATTCATGCTGTTCGGTGACATCATCGAACTGACTCAGCTCTTCCACCGAGTGTTTGATTGAGCGCAACAGCATAGGCTTTGCGTCGTTATATACCGCAATTTTGGTTGATGTAGAACCAGGATTGATAACAAGGATTTGCATAGATGTATGATGTATGATGTAAGATGTATGATGTGTGGGGTCTCCTATAGTGCGGCAAGCGCTAGGGAATAAAATTTCGACTGCTTGGAATCGCTACGCGAAGGAAGTACGACCGGACAGAGTGTGCCTTGCAAGACGGCTGCCGTCTCAGCGTGGGCGAATAGCGTGAGTGATTTGTAAAACATATTTCCTGCTTCTATGTCCGGAAATACCAGGCAATCAGCATCACCGCCGACAGCGTTGATAATTCCCTTATGAGCCATCGATTCCTTGGAGCAGGCACATTTTACGTCCATCGGGCCGTCAACGACGCAGGAGCCATAGATACCTTGTTTTGACTGTTCGATAATTTCATGGTATCCTGCTGTGAATGGGAAGTGCTTTTCCTGTACCTTTTCCGAGCAGTGGATGAGAGCCACCTTGGGTTTCTCGATGCCAAAGGCACGTGCCACGTAAGTGATGTATTTCACCTGTTCGGATCGTTGCTCCTGTGTGGGGTAGGGAATGACCGCAGAGTCGGTGAAGAACAGCAGTTTCGGATAGGAGAAGAAACTGGCTGCAGTGATGTGTGTCAGTACCCGTCCCTTGGGCAAGATACCCGTTTCCTTGTTCAGTACCTCACGCAACAGGTCGTCTGTATTCAGCATACCTTTCATCAGAATGTCGGCCTTGTCTTCGTGAATCAGCTGAACAGCACGGCGTGCAGCCTCGTGACAGTCGTCGGCAGGGATGAACGTGATGTGTTCACGATGTCGCATCAGCACTTTGTTCTGTTCTACTTCCTGTTGACAGCCTACGAAAATGGCGTCAACAAAGCCCACTTCCAAAGCCTGACTGACGGATTTCTGAGTCCATTCATCGCTAGCCCATACGATGGCTACGCGTTTCCTGTCTCCACGTAGGCGGAGAAAGTCAATCAGTTCGTCAAAATTTTTAATGGTTTCCATAGCGAATGTATTTTCGCTGCAAATATATGCATTTTTTTTGAATCACCAACAAAGAATCACTTTTTTTTCAAAAAGGTGTTGGGTAATGGGTGTTGGGTGATGGGTGATGGGTGACGACAAAGCGCGCGCGTGTTCGTCTTTTGATATATAAAAAATAAAACGATATGAGAATCATCCGTAAAATAGGTTTTATGTTGGTTGTTGCTTTCGTAGGGACGCTGACGGCGTATGCGCAAAGTAATGTGGAAACGCATCGACAGTATCTCTCCGGTCATGGATGCGACGATATGGTGCAATGGGACTTCAAATGTACCGACGGACGCAACAGCGGACAGTGGACAAAGATTGGTGTGCCGTCGTGTTGGGAACTGCAGGGATTTGGAACCTATCAGTATGGTATGCGTTTCTACGGCAAGGAGAAGCCGGAAGGCATCGCTGATGAGAAAGGTTTTTATAAATATGAGTTCACACTTCCGAAAGAGTGGGAAGGACGACAGATAGAACTGGTCTTTGAAGCTGTGTTCACCGATGCAAAAGTGACCATTAACGGACGTAAGGCCGGCAGTGGCTTGCATCAAGGCGGCTTCTGTCGTTTCACATTTGATGTGTCTGACCGTATCTACTTCGGCAATAAGAAAAACCGGTTAGAAGTAGAAGTGTCGAAGGAGAGTGCCAATGGTAAGGTGAATATGGCGGAAAGACGTGCTGACTATTGGAACTTCGGTGGTATCTGGCGCCCTGTTTTCATCGTAGCGAAGCCAGTACAGAACATCGACCGTGTGGCAGTTGATGCAGATATGCACGGCCGTTTTCGCACCGATGTGTTCCTGAGTCGTGTGGTTGATGGCGGAAGTGTGGGGGTGGACGTTGTTGATTCCAACGGGAAAACCGTTGGCCACAGCGACAAAGTGGCTGTTGCCAGCGATGTGGCACATGTTGATTTCAACGTGACGAGTCCGAAACTGTGGTCAGCCGAGACACCAAACCTCTATACAGCAGTATTTACCTTGAAGGATAAAGGAGGGAAAACACTACATGTAGAGCGTCAGAAATTCGGCTTCCGTACCATCGAATACCGTCATACCTTTACGGGTGAAGACCTGAAATACCCTCATGTACAAGGTGCTGAGGACGACGGTTTGTTTATCAATGGTCAGAAAGTGATCGTGAAAGGTGCCAACCGTCATTCGTTCCGTCCAGAGACAGGACGTACGTTGTCGAAGGAAAAGAACATCGAGGATGTGAAACTCATCAAGTCGATGAACATGAACGCGGTACGTCTGTCGCATTATCCCGCTGATCCTGAGTTCCTTGATGCATGTGACTCGTTGGGTTTGTATGTGGAGAACGAGTTGCCTGGCTGGCATTGGGCACATGAAACCATCATCGGACAGCAACTGGTGAGGGAGATGGTGACACGTGATGTCAATCATCCTTCGGTCATTTTCTGGAGTAATGGTAACGAAGGTGGTTTCAACTATGAACTTGACGGCGAGTTTGGTAAGTGGGATCCGCAAGATCGTGTAGTCCTTTATCCGTGGGCAAATCGCAATGGGTTTGAAACGAAACACTACCGTTCATGGGGCGAGACAGCGGAGTTTATGCGTCAGAAGGAAATCTTCATGCCTACGGAGTTTCTGCATGGCTTGTATGATGGTGGACATGGTGCAGGCTTGAAAGACTATTGGGCACTGATGATGTCAAATCCGCGATGTGCAGGAGGTTTCCTTTGGGACCTGATGGATCAGGGCGTGGTACGTACCGATCGTGACAATATCGTTGACTGCATGGGAAACTTCGGCTCTGATGGTATCGTTGGTCCACACATGGAAAAGGAAGGGTCGTTCTATACCATCCGTGAGGTGTGGAGTCCGATACAATTGAAAGGATGGGAGTATGACGGTATCGCCTTGAAAAACTGCTATTCGTTCACGAATCTGCGTGATTGTCAGTTCAGTTACAAGTTCCTTCAAATGCCGGAATACGGTCAATCCAATGTGAAAGTGCAGAAAGAAGGCAAGCTCTCTGCTCCTGATATCGCACCAGGAACAACGGGTGTGTTACCATTAAAGAGAGAAAAAACGGAAGTATTGCAATTGAAAGCAGTAGATCCGAACGGTCAGGAGGTCTTTGTCTGGAACGAACATTCGTATATCCTCCCAAACAATCTGAACAAAATGAAGGTCGACGAGAATACCCAACGCTATGAGGTCAAGGAAGATACAAAGAGTATGACGGTTATCAATGGTAACCGCCAGTACACCTTCTGCAAGACAACAGGCCGCCTGATGAAGGTTGAGGTGAGCGGCAGGAAACTATCGTTTGGCAACGGTCCGCGTTTCGTGGCTGTCAAACGAGCCGACCGTTCAGAAGACGGTTTCTATAATCACGACGACAAAGAGGCTTTCCAGAAGAAGACTCAGTACACGGAATATGCCGATCAAGGAACATTCGCAGGATTTACCGTGAGTGACAGTACGCTCACAGCCAACTATCTTCACGGCTCTATAGTGAAGGTAACGTGGCGTTTCCTGAAGGATGGCGGCGTATATATGAACGTAGACTATTATTTCAATGGTGTCGTTGACTTGATGGGTATCTGTTTCGACTACCCGGAAGAGATGGTGAAGAGTAAGCAATGGGTGGGCAAAGGACCTTACCGTGTATGGAAAAACCGTATGGAGGGTCCGCAGTTCGGTTATTGGCAGAACGACTACAACGACCCGGTTCCAGGTGAAAGTTGGGACTATCCTGAGTTCAAGGGATATTTCTCTGATGTCTCCTGGATGCAGCTGACGACCACAGAAGGTAAGTTCGGTGTGGAGTTGCCACGTGGAAAGGTCGGTGTCTATACTCCCCGTGATGGTCGCGACCAACTACTTTACACCTTACCGGAAACAGGAATTGCTTTGTTGCGTGTGATTCCTGCCGTAAGAAACAAGGTGAATACGACAGATCTGAATGGTCCTTCAGCCCAGCCTTATTGGAGTAAGGGCAAAGGAAGGATGAATGCTATCCTGCGCTTTGAATGAAAACTACGAATGACAAGAATGCAATGAAGCGACTGACCACGCTCGCCTTTATCTTTTGTCTCGCGCTTTTGTCGCGAGGAAACGATACCACGAAGCCCTGGACCTTCTGGTATTGGATGTATGGTGCTGTATCTGAACAAGGTATCAAAGCCGACCTGCAAGCCATGAAGGATGTAGGGCTGGGCGGTTGTTATCTGATGCCTATCCGCGGGGCTGCTGAACGTCCGGAATATCAAGGTACGGCAGATGCGTTGAGTGAGAACTTCTGGAGAATGGTGGACTTAGCGCTCACACAAGCTGATTCGCTTGGGTTGGGAATGGGTATTCACATCTGCGACGGTTTTGCTTTGGCAGGCGGTCCTTGGATCAAACCAGAGGAGTCGATGCAGAAGATAGTCTTCTGCGATACCATCTTGAGTGAAGGTTTCCGTCATTTCCGTATGTCCAAGCCTCAACACTACGAGAACTATTACGAGGATATTGCCGTATATGCCGTTCCAGTTAGAGGAGAGGGGAGATCGAAGAGAGGAGAGGAGAGTAAGGCGAGAGGTGAGAAAATCACCTATTCCCCAGAAGTAACCTTGAATGCAAAGGGTGTCTATTGTGCGGATACACCCTGTTGGATACAGTATGAATTCGACTATCCTACATTCGTTCGTAACATCGAGATTGAACCGTCAGGTACGAATATCCAATGTCAGCGACTGAAGGTGAGAGCTTCTGATGACGGCATCGTCTTCTATGATGTCAAGCAACTTGTTCCTCCTCGTCAGGGTTGGCAGAATACGGGTTTCAATACGACGTTCAGTATTCCTCCTACTCGTGCTAAGTATTTCCGATTCGAGTGGACGCCAGAGGGTACTGAGCCTGGTGCCGAAGACTTGGATGCTGCCAAGTGGAAGCCTGTTCTCAGACTGAAGAATATCAAGTTTGGCAGTTGGCCGCTTATTGATAACTGGGAGGGCAAGGCTGGTTATGTGTGGCGCATCGCCCCTGATACTCCTAAAGACGAATTGATGTCGAATGACTTCCTGCGTCCTTCTGATTTGATTCGTGGAGAATTGGTTGGCGACCTCGTTGAGATAGACTTGCCCAAAGGAATGTGGCGCATCCTGCGAGTGGGACATACCTCTACGGGTCATACCAACGCTACTGCTGGTGGAGCGAAGGGCTTGGAGTGTGATAAGTTCTCACGGGAAGCAGTAGAGAAACAGGTGGACAACTGGTTTGGTCTTTTTATGAATCGTCCCAACCACAATGCCATCCAATACCTGCATGTTGATTCTTGGGAGTGTGGCTCACAGAATTGGAGCAAGAACTTTGCAGAAGAGTTTCAAAAACGACGCGGTTATGATTTAATTCCTTGGCTGCCAGTGATGATAGGCATCCCTATGGAGTCAGCAGCCCAAAGTGACAAAGTGTTGCGCGATGTGCGTCAGACAATCAACGACCTCATCAATGATGTCTTTTTTGCAACTGTCCGAGATCGTGCTCATCAAATGGGTGTGCAGTTCTCATCAGAAAGTGTTGCTCCAACGATGGTGAGCGATGGCATGGAACACTATAAAAATGTAGATGTCCCGATGGGAGAGTTTTGGTTGAATTCTCCTACTCATGACAAACCAAATGATATGCTCGATGCCATCAGTGGAGCACACGTTTATGGAAAGAATATCATCCAAGCAGAGGGCTTTACGGAGGTTCGTGGTGTTTGGGATGAGACACCTGCTATGGTGAAACCTTTACTTGATCGCAACTTTGCTTTGGGTATGAATCGTCTCTTCTTCCATGTGAACACCCATAATCCCTGGCTTGATAAGAAACCGGGTATGACGCTGGATGGTATCGGACTTTTCTTCCAGCGAGACCAGACGTGGTTTGCGGAAGCGAAACCTTTTGTCGACTATATCACCCGTTGTCAGACTCTGCTTCAGAAAGGCAAGCCTGTTGTCGATATTGCGGTATATACAGGTGAAGAGATTCCTAATCGTGCCTTGACACCAGACCGCCTTGTACCCATGTTGCCAGGCTTGTTTGGTGCAGAGCGTGTAGCATCAGAACAGGCACGTTTGGCTAATGTCGGTCAGCCGATGGAGGAATCACCCGTTGGTGTGCGCCATTCAGCAGGCATCCTCGACTTGAAGGACTGGATCAATCCCTTGCATGGCTATCAGTACGACTCGATGAACAAGGATGCCCTTCTTCATCAGTCCTTTAACTATAAGGTGTTGGTGGTTCCAGAGGGGACACTCGTGTCGGCAGAAGCAAGAACTCGCATCGAGGAATTGCGCCAACAAGGGATACTGATTATCGACAAGCCCTATGAGGATGCCCAGTTGAAGAATGTGATTCCTGACGTTATCCTGCCTGAAGGTATTGCTTTTGCTCATCGTGCAGGTAATGATTTTGATATATACTTCCTCTCAAACCAAACGGATAAAGAGCAAACGTTCACACCAATCTTCCGCCAGAGCAAAGGAGATACCGTTATTTACAACCCGCTGACTGATGAATCATCCGACTATCAGGGCACGATCACATTGGCTCCTTGCGGTTCTGCGTTTGTTTTTATGGGAGAAAAAAATGTTTTCCAGCCTGGAAAACACTTTTTCCCACAAGAGAAAACAACGTTTTCTTGCATAGAAAATGGCGGAAATCAATATGATATCGCTTTTAAGGAAAGTGGTATCACGTTGAAAAAACAGTCACTTTTCGACTGGAGTAAGCATGAGGACGACAGAATACGCTATTTCAGCGGACATGCTCGTTATACGACAACATGGAAACTGAAGAAGAAAGAGATGCTGCAGAAGCGTGTCTGGCTGTCGCTGCCCAACGTGAAGGATATCGCCCATGTATGGATCAACGGCAAGGATTGCGGTATTGCGTGGACAGCTCCCTATGAGGTAGAGATTACTGGTGCCTTGCAGAAAGGCAAGAACACGATAGAAATCGAGGTAGTCAACACGTGGCATAATGCCCTGCGAGGCTTGGATGCAGGCAAGGCGCCCTACGAAGGGATATGGACCAACGCACGCTATAGAACAAAAGGAGACGATTTGTTGCCTGCGGGACTCCTCGAACAACCCATTATAAAGATATCAGATTAACGGATTACATGAATATGAAACGTATTTTTTTATCATTGATCATTTGTTGTTTATCATTTAGCGTAAGCGCTAAAGTCGTATTGCCAAAGATGTTTGGCGATAATATGGTATTGCAACAACAAACCGAGTGTAATATCTGGGGCAAGGCGGATAAAGGAAGAACCATTGTTGTTATCACTTCATGGGATAAGAAATCCTATTCAGCACCTGTCGATCAAGACGGTAATTTCTCTGTAAAGATACAAACGCCCAAGGCTGGCGGTCCTTATGAGATCACGTTTGCCATAGCACCTTCCAACTCATCTTCCCGTAATTCATCAGGACTTGGTCTGGCTTTCACTTTGCACAATATTATGATTGGTGAGGTGTGGATATGTGCCGGCCAGTCGAACATGGAGATGCAGATGAAGGGTTTCAAGCAGCAGCCTGTTGAGGGAACGACGGAAGAACTCCTGCGTTGTAAGGATAGTCAACTGCGGTTGTTTACTGTCAAGCGTCATGTGTCGTTAACCCCAGAATGGGATGTGACAGGTCAGTGGAATGAGGCCAATAGTGCCAGCGTTCGCGACTTCTCGGCTACTGCCTACTATTTTGGTAAGGCTTTGCGTTCAATGCTCGATGTACCTGTAGGTCTTATCGTCACCTCTTGGGGCGGTTCTGCTTGCGAGGCTTGGATGGCGCCAGAGTGGCTGAAGGCGTTCCCCAAGGTCAATCAGCATGTCACGGAAGAGGATATGAAGAAATTGCAGCAACGCTGTCCAACGGCGTTGTATTATGGACAGTTGAAGCCACTGATAGGATATACGATGAAAGGTGCTATCTGGTATCAGGGCGAAGATAATGTGCCTCGATATGATTTCTATGCTGAGCTGCTGAAGACGATGGTAGAAGGTTGGCGCAATGACTGGAAACAGGGCGATTTTCCTTTCTATTATTGTCAGATAGCTCCCTACGACTATTCGTTGATTCAATGGAAGGATAGTCAGTATTTGCGTGAGCAGCAACAGAAGGCAGAGACGATGATTTCGAATGCCCGTATGGCTGTGCTGATGGATGCTGGTTTGGAATATGGCATTCATCCAAGGAAGAAGCGTCAGGCTGGTGAACGATTGGCTATTCTCGCTCTTGCAAATACCTATGGGCAAAAGGGTTTGCCGGAATTCGCTACCTATAAAGAGGTAACTTTCCAGAATGACACCGCGGTGGTAGCCTTCGACCGCTCGAAGGAGTGGGTATATTTTGAGCACGGCACCACATCCAAGAACTTCGAAGTGGCTGGAGCAGACCATAAGTTCCATCCTGCCACGAAAGTATGGGTGTCTCGTAATCGTGTCTATGTGGTGTGCGATAAAGTCAAGAGTCCTTTGGCTGTTCGCTATGCCTTCAAGGATTGGGTCGATGGCGACTTGATGCACGACGGTCTGCCTGTGTCTTCCTTCAGAACAGATAATTGGTAATATAACGACAAAATGATAAAAAGAACATTCTTATTTGTTGCCATACTATGTGCAATGACTCATGTTGCTATCGCACAAAGTGACGTTTCCGTTGCTGGTCTTTTCCCCATTGACGATCAAGGCAGGGAAGTGTGGAACTTCAATCCAGACTGGCTTTTCCATTTGGGTGATGCAGAAGGTGCTGAGGCTGTAGTCTTCGACGACTCAGACTGGGAAACAGTTTCCGTTCCTCATGGTGTGAAACTGGAGCCTGCTGAGGCTTCCGGTTGCCGCAATTATCAGGGTGTGGCTTGGTACAGGAAACACTTCATCGTTCCTGCTGACCGTTCTGAGTTGTATTTCGAGGCTATCATGGGCAAACAGAAAATCTATGTCAACGGACAACTGGCAGCAGAACATTATGGTGGTTATCTTCCTGTTATTGTCAGTTTACGTGAACAAGGTTTGCAAAAAGGTGACGAATGTGTGGTTGCCGTGATGACAGACAATAGCAACGACAAACGGTATCCGCCAGGGAAACCCCAATACACCCTTGACTTCGCCTATCATGGAGGTATCTATCGTGATGTGTGGCTCATTGGCAAGAAGGATGTTTCTATTTCCGATGTGATCACAGAGAATCGTGTGGCTGGCGGAGGTATTTTCGTTCATTATGAGAATATCAGCGAACAGCGTGCCGATGTGTTGATTGATACCGATCTTCGCAATACAAGTAGTCATCCCCGTCATGTTGTCGTCACGCAAACCCTTCTTGATGCACAGGGAAAGAAAGTAAAAGAGGTGAGCAGTAAGGTTTCTGTTCCTGCCGGTGAAACGGCTGTAGCCCGTCAGAAGATGGTTGTGTCCAAACCTCATCTGTGGTCCCCTGAAACACCTTATCTGTACAAAGTGGTTACAAGAATAAAAGAAGGGAAGGAGACTCTCGACGGAGGAATGACAAAAATCGGTATTCGGTCGTTTGAGTTTGTGGATGCTTCCTCACAGCAAGACAAAACACCAGGCTTCTACCTCAATGGAAAACGTTATCGTCAGTTTGTTGGTGCCAACCGTCATCAGGACTTCGCCTATGTGGGGAATGCTGTACCCAATAGTCAGCAATGGCGCGATGTGGTACGTTTGAAACAAGCAGGTTTCAATATCATTCGTACGGCACATTATCCGCAAGACCCATCATTCATGGATGCTTGTGATGAACTGGGTATCTTCATCATCGTGGCCACACCTGGCTGGCAATATTGGAATAAGAATGATGCTATCTTTGAAGAGCGCGTCTTACAGAATACCCGTGAGATTATTCGCCGCGATCGTAATCATCCTTCTGTATTGATGTGGGAGCCTATTTTGAATGAGACGCGCTATCCGTTGGAGTTCTCCTTAAAGTCCCTGCAGATTACAAAGGATGAATATCCCTATCCTTATCGACCTGTGGCTGCGGCCGACATGCATTCGGCTGGTGTCAGCGAGAACTATGATGTCGTTTATGGATGGCCTGGTGATGATGAGAAAGCTGACAAACCTCGTCAATGTATCTTTACACGCGAGTTTGGAGAATATGTTGATGACTGGTATGCACATAATAACTTGAATCGTGCCAGCCGTTCGTGGGGAGAGAAACCTCAGTTGACGCAGGCTTTGTCGCTGGCCAAGACTACTGAAGAGATGTATTGTACAACTGGACAGTTTATCGGCGGAGCACAATGGCATCCGTTCGATCATCAACGTGGTTATCATCCAGATCCATATTGGGGTGGTATCTATGATGCTTTCCGTCAGCCCAAGACCGCTTTTTATATGTTTGCGGCACAAAATCCAGCAACTCCGTTTGTACATATTGGTCATGAGATGACACAGTTCTCTGATGCAGATGTGACTGTATTCAGTAACTGTGATAGCGTTCGCCTGTCTATTTATGATGGCGAGAAATCGTGGACGCTTCCTGTGAAAGGCATCAAGGATTCCAAGCTTGCCAACAGCACTCCAGATTTTGCAGCCATCAATGCCAACTATCATCAGCCTGTAACATTCAAGAATGTATGGGATTTCTGGGAGGCTCGCAATTATAGCTATACGCAGAAGAATTGGCAGAAAGTCAATATGAAGGCAGAAGGAATTATCGATGGGAAAGTGGTGTGTGAGGATGTTCGTATGCCGTCACGCAGAAGTACAAAGTTGCGCCTTCGCCTTGACCAGCCGACACAAGGAATCGGTACGCTGACAGATAAACCTTTGGTTGCTGATGGCAGCGACTTCGTGGTGGTCGTCTGTGAGGTTACCGATGATAGCGGACATGTACGCCGTTTGGCAAAGGAGAATATCGTTTTCTCTGTTGAAGGGGAAGGTGAAATCATCGGCGATGCCTCAATCAACGCTAATCCTCGTGCTGTAGAGTGGGGTAGTGCACCCGTTTTGATTCGCAGTACACGAAAGGCTGGCAAAATCAAGATTCACGCAGAGGTACAGTTTCCTGGCACCCACGCGCCCACACCAGCTGATTTGGAAATAGAAAGTGTTCCTTATACAGGTCAGTTCCTGTTGGGAACTACAAATTGTGGCAGTCGTTCTGAAATACAAAAGAAATCTGGTGTTTCTCGAGTAAATGTATCGGAACTTACCGACGAACAAAAAGCCAAACTGTTGCAGGAAGTACAAGACCAACAAGCAGATTTCGGCATCGAAAAGTAAAAGTGTTTTATAAATAGTAAATGAAAAGAATTCGTATGAAAAGAGCCAACACGAAAAGTTTCGTATTATGGATGTTGCTGTTTACAGCCCTCCCCTCGTGGGCACAAACTCAACATTGCTGTTTGCATTCCTGTTGTCAGGAACAACCCCGTTACCAGATTGCAGCCTGCGACTGGATGATGTTGAAACGCCAGAAACTCGGTGAGTTCCAGTTGGCAAAAGACATTCATGCTGATGGTGTGGAGATGGATATGGGTCCATTGGGTAAACGGGTGCTGTTTGAAAATCGTTTCCGTCGCCCAGAGGAGGTAACGACTTTTCATCATGTAGCTGACTCGTTGGGTATTGCAGTTCCGTCTATCGCGATGAGTGGCTTCTTCGCGCAGAATTTCATCACACGAGAGAACTATGTTGACCTCATTGCCGACTGTTTCAATACCATGAAAGCCTTTGGTTCGAAGGTAGCCTTTCTGCCGCTGGGTGGTAGCGGGAGAGAATGGCAAGATCCAACATCTGCCGATAGGAAGACGTTGGTCAGCCGTTTACATACTGTAGGCGAGTTGGCAAGAGCTATGGGGGTAGTTGTGGGCATCCGTACCCAGTTGCCTGCAGATGAAAGTATTGAATTGTTGGATTCCATCAAAAGTGACGGTATCAAGATCTATTATAATTTCCAGGATGCTGCCGACGCCAATCGCGATATCTGTAAGGAACTACGGTTGTTAGGAAGCGACCGTATCTGTCAGATTCATGCTTCGAATACCGATGGTGTAAACCTGCGTGAGGATCCGGAAATCGACCTTCCTGCTATCAAAAAAGTGCTTGATGAGATAGGCTGGAAAGGATGGCTGGTTATCGAACGCAGTCGAGATGCCTCCAAAGTGCGTGATGTGCGCTATAATTTCGGTCGCAATGTCGAGTATCTGAAAGAGATTTTCCAATAAATGACAGGTCTGTTTAACATTATTTAAAGGAAAGTTTTTGGGTAAAATACTTGACGCGCGTTATTATTTTATATATCTTTGCAAACTTTTTCGCGGATTATTTTTTAAATATTACTGATTATCAGTAGGTTATAAAATTTCAGGACATAGAATGAGACAACTAAAAATTCAGAAAAGTATTACGAATCGTTCAAGCGAGGCGCTTGACAAGTATCTTGTGGAGATTGGTCGTGCACCATTGATTACCATTGATGAGGAAATCGAGCTGGCACAAAAAATCCGCAAGGGTGGTCCAGAAGGCGAACGTGCTAAGAACAAGCTTGTCACTGCCAACTTGCGATTTGTTGTATCTGTTGCTAAGCAATACCAGCATCAAGGTCTTTCCCTTACTGATCTTATTGATGAGGGTAACATCGGTTTGGTAAAGGCTGCCGAGAAATTTGATGAGACACGCGGTTTTAAGTTTATCTCTTATGCCGTATGGTGGATTCGTCAGAGTATCTTGCAGGCTATTGCTGAGCAAAGCCGTATTGTGCGTCTGCCGTTGAACCAGGTGGGTGCGCTGACGAAAATCAACAATGAAATCAATCGTTTCGAACAGGAGCACCAACGCAAACCGTCAGTAAGTGAGTTGGCTGCCATTACGAATATCGAGGAAGAAAAGATTGGTCAGAGTCTCCGCGCTGACAATCACCATGTATCTATTGACGCACCATTTCAGGATGGTGAGGAAAACTCCATGCTGGATGTGATGCCGAGTGGTGACGACAGCCGTACCGACCGTTATGTGGATCATGAGTCAATGGCTCAGGAACTGGAGAGTGTGCTCCGCAAGGTTCTGAAAGAACGTGAGATTATCATTCTTTGCGAATGTTTCGGTATCGGTCGTCCTGAGAAGGGTTTAGAAGAAATCGGCGATAAGCTCAACCTCACTCGTGAGCGTGTTCGTCAGATTCGCGAGAAGAGCATCGGAAAACTGCGTGAAAGCGGTTACTCAAAGATTCTGATGAAATACTTGGGATAAAAATTTTTTAGGATAATAATATAATAATGTATGTGAATATGGCTGAAACAAAGCAGATTAAAACCGCTCTTATATCGGTTTTTCACAAGGATGGACTAGACGAGCTCCTTGCTAAGTTGAATGCAGAAGGTGTGAAATTCCTTAGTACTGGCGGAACCCAGCAGTTTATCGAGTCGTTGGGTTATGCGTGTCAGACTGTTGAGAGTGTGACTACCTATCCGTCGATTTTGGGTGGACGCGTAAAGACCCTTCATCCGAAAGTGTTCGGTGGTATCTTGGCCCGTCGTGATTATGAGGGCGATATCAATCAGATGAAAGAATATGAGATTCCTGCAATTGATTTGGTGATTGTTGATCTCTATCCGTTTGAACAGACTGTAGCCAGTGGAGCATCAGAGGCCGATATTATTGAGAAGATTGACATAGGAGGTATCTCGTTGATTCGTGCTGGAGCAAAAAACTTCAAGGATGTGGTCATCGTGCCCAGCAAGGCTGAATATAGTGTTCTGTTGGATATCCTGAACAAGAAGGGCGCGCAGACCGATTTGGAAGACCGTCGTATGTTTGCTACCCGTGCATTCGGTGTCAGCAGCAGTTACGATACAGCTATTCACAACTGGTTTGAGAAGTAAGAGTAATAGAATTTTTATAGCTATAAAAAAGAAATATAGAAATGGGATTTTTTTCATTTATTCAAGAAGTGGCAATGGACCTCGGTACAGCCAATACCGTGATTATCAGTGATGATAAGATTGTGGTTGATGAGCCGTCAGTTGTTGCCCTTGATACCCGTACGGGTAAAATGGTTGCCGTAGGAGAGGAAGCAAAACTCATGGATGGTAAGACGCACGAGAATATCCGTACGATTCGTCCGTTGCGTGATGGTGTGATTGCCGACTTCTCTGCCTGCGAGCAGATGATTCGTGGTTTGATTAAGAAGGTACATACAGGCAGTCGTCTGTTTTCTCCTTCATTGCGTATGGTGATTGGTGTTCCTTCAGGTGCTACTGAAGTTGAACTCCGTGCAGTACGCGACTCTGCAGAGCATGCCGACGGACGTGATGTCTATCTGCTTTTTGAGCCGATGGCAGCAGCGATTGGTATCGGTCTTGACGTGGAGGCTCCTGAAGGAAATATGATTGTCGATATCGGTGGTGGTACGACGGAGATTGCCGTCATCTCACTGGGCGGTATCGTTTCCAATAACTCTATCCGTATTGCTGGCGATAACCTGAATAAGGATATCTTGGAATATATGAACCGTCAGCATAACGTGAAGGTCAGCGAGCGTATGGCCGAGCGTATCAAGATCAATGTGGGTTCTGCATTGACAGATCTGGGAGATCAGGCTCCTGAAGACTATGTTGTTGATGGCCCGAACCGTATTACAGCTCTTCCCATGAAGGTGCCTGTATGCTATCAGGAGGTTGCCCACTGTCTGGACAAGACCATCACTCAGATTGAGAATGCTGTTTTGTCTGCTTTGGAGAACACACCGCCTGAGTTGTATGCCGATATTGTGAAGAATGGTATCTACCTGACAGGTGGTGGCGCTTTGCTGCGTGGTCTTGACAAACGCTTGGAGAACAAGATCAAGATTCCGTTCTACGTAGCTGAAGATCCCCTCCACAGTGTGGCAAAGGGTGCTGGTGTTGCATTGAACAATGTTGACCGTTTCTCCTTCTTGATGCGATAAGCCTGCTGCACAGACATTTGCTGACACATGAGAAACCTGACAGAGTTTCTGGCAAGATATAACCACTGGTTTGTGCTGGTGGTACTTGAAGTCATCTGCACCGTCCTGATAGTTCGTTTCAACAACTATCAGGGCAGTGTGTGGTTTACCTCTGCCAATCTATTTGTGGGAAAGGTTTATGAGACTGATGCCGAGATTCAGTCATATTTTCATTTGTCAGAACTCAATGAGGGACTTACCCAGCGCAATCTCTATCTCGAACATCGGGTGCGCCAGTTGTCTGAACAGCTTGAAATCCTCAATGCCGATACGACAAGACAGAAGGGCGGACAGTTGCAGAAGTTGCAGGATATCAAGCTGATTCCTGCAAAGGTCATCGACAACTCTGTTGCCAAACTCGACAACTTCATTACCATCGACAAAGGAAGTGCCGATGGTGTGCGCAAGGATATGGGTGTTGCCTGTGGTACGGGTATTGTAGGTATCGTCTATTTGGTATCCAGTCACTATGCAGTTGTCATTCCCGTGTTGAACTCCCAGTCAAATATCAGTTGTGCGATTGAGGGAAGAGGCTATTTTGGCTATCTGCATTGGAAAGGCGGACGTTCCGACATTGCTTATGTGGATGATGTCCCTCGCCATGCTACCTTCCGGAAAGGCGACAAGGTGGTTACGAGCGGTTATTCCTCTGTGTTCCCCCCAGGAATCCTTGCTGGAACGATTCTGAACGTATTCAATTCCGAAGACGGATTGTCATACCGTTTGCAAATCAAGCTTTCTACCGATTTTGCCCGTCTGCGTGATGTGTGTGTCATCGATGATGCAGAGATGCTTCAGCGTCTGCAACTCATCCAAGCTGCGCAAGATTCAATCAAACAGTCAGATAACGAATAGGAAAAGATGAATCTCGACTTTCTTCACCGACTCATAGCCTTCATCATCCTGGCTCTCGTCCAAGGGCTGGTGCTCAATCATGTGCATCTGTTTGATGTGGCAACCCCGATGGTGTATGTGTTCTTTGTATTGACATTCCGTCGCAATAGTTTCCGTGCGGGTATGTTGATATGGAGTTTCCTGTTGGGACTCATTGTCGATATCTTTTCCAATACACCAGGTGTGGGTGCAGCATCGATGACGCTGATGGCTTTCATCCAGCCTTATCTGTTGTTCTTGATTATGCCTCGCGACAGTGCAGAAGATATGGAAGTGTCAATGACAACGCTGGGTATGGCCCGTTTCACTTACTTTACCCTTATTGTCTCTTTCCTCTTTTGTCTGGTGTTTTTTACCTTGGAGGTGTTTTCGTTTAATCATTGGCTGTACTGGTTGGAATGTGTTGGCGGCAGTTGGGTTCTTACGTTTGTCTTGATTTTGGTTGTAGAAAGATTTAGGTGCAGATAGTCGATGAGAGATTATAATCTGGAAAAACGGCGTTATGTCATTGGTGGCGTGGCTATTGTCATTGTCGTCATCTACATCATACGCCTGTTCACTCTCCAGATAACGAGCGACGACTATCGTAAGAGTGCCGATTCCAATGCTTTTCTGAAAAAGGTGGAGTTCCCCTCGCGAGGAATCATCACCGATCGTAAGGGCAGGCTGCTGGTGTATAACCAGCCAGCTTACGACATCATGGTGGTCATGAACGAACAGAAGGACCGTCTGGATACGATGGAGCTTTGTCGTACGTTGAACATTACGAAGGACTTCTTCATCAAGCGAATGGCTGAAATCAAAGACCGTAACAAGAATCCTGGCTATTCGCGTTTCACCCAGCAGCTGTTTATGAGTCAGCTGACCGACAAGGAGTTCAGTGCTTTTCAGGAGAAACTTTTCCGTTTTCCAGGTTTTTATATCCAACGACGCACTGTCAGACAGTATAAGTATAGCAATGCTGCTCATGTGTTGGGCGATGTGGCAGAGGTGTCGCAGTCGGATATTGAGGATGACGACTATTATCAGCCAGGCGATTATATCGGCAAACTGGGTATAGAACGCTCTTATGAGAAAGAACTGCGTGGACAGAAAGGTATCCAGCTTTTGCTGCGCGATGCTCACGGTCGTATCAAGGGACACTACCAGAATGGTAAGTATGATACCAAACCGCAGCCAGGAAAAGACCTGCAGCTGAGTATCGATATCGAGTTGCAGGCCTTGGGTGAACGGCTGATGGAAGGCAAGCTGGGTGCGATTGTCGCCATCGAACCCTCTACAGGCGAAATTCTCTGTATGGTTTCTTCGCCTACTTACGATCCTCATACGATGATTGGCAAGATGCGTGGCAAGGCACAGAAAGCTTTGGGTGAAGATCCCGCCCATCCGTTGCTCAACCGCAGTATCATGGGACAGTATCCTCCTGGCTCTACGTTCAAGACGGGACAGGCTGCGATGCTCTTGAGCGAAGGTATCGTTACGCCCCAGACTATGTATCCCTGTCATCGTGGTTTCTCCTTCCAAGGACTCCATCTCGGTTGTCACGGACACGGCTCACCAATCAATCTGGTACCGTCGCTGAGTACTTCCTGCAATGGTTACTACTGTTGGGGATTGTATTATATGTTGTCCAACAAAGCCAAATACGGCAGTCTGGACAATGCCATGAATACGTGGCGCGACTATATGGTCAGCATGGGATTCGGCTATAAACTGGGTGTCGATCTGCCAGGTGAGAAGCGTGGACTGATTCCTAACGCCGAGTTCTACAACAATGCTTTCGGCGATTGGGGACCACTCTCTGTTATCAGTATCTCTATCGGACAGGGCGAGGTCAACCTGACTCCCTTACAGATTGCCAATCTGGGTGCCACGATTGCCAACAGAGGCTTTTTCTATACGCCTCACGTGGTGCGGAGAATCAAAGGCGGACAGCTGGATAAGAAATACAAGGAACGCCATTACACCAAGGCTACGAAGGAAGCCTACGAGTATGTTGTTCAGGGTATGCGTTCCTCTGTTCTCGGAGGAACCTGTCACCACGCCAACACTTCGATGTATGCTCTTTGTGGCAAGACGGGTACTGCCCAGAACCGAGGAAGAGATCACTCGGTATTTATGGGCTTTGCACCGATGGAATCGCCCAAAATAGCCGTTGCTGTTTATGTTGAGAATGGCGGTTTCGGTGCTACCTTCGGAGTTCCTATCGGTGCGTTGATTATCGAACAGTATATCAATGGCAAACTGTCGGATGGTTCGAAGGCTCGTGCCAACAGTCTGCAGTCGCAGCATCTTTCTTATGGATTCAAGAAGGAAACACCTGCATCCGAGAAACCCAAGACCGATGCAGCCAAGAAAGATTCAGTCAAAACCGCCAAAACCAAAAAGTAGTAAGACATGTATCAACCGCGTACAGACAAACAACCTGGTGTGATTCGTTCCCTTGATTGGTGGACGATCGGCATCTATCTGGCACTGCTTACCTTCGGATGGATCAGTGTCTGTGGTGCCAGCTACACCTATGGCGATACTGATATCTTCAGCTTGTCAACACGCTCTGGTATGCAGATTATCTGGATTGGTACGTCTATCTGTCTGGGTTTTGTCTTGCTGATGATGGATGACCGCTTCTACGACACGTTTGCCTATATTGTCTATGGGTTGCTGCTATTGCTATTGTTTGCCACCATCTTCAATCCGCATGAAATCAAAGGCTCCCGATCGTGGCTGGTATTAGGACCGTTACGTTTACAACCGGCTGAGTTCGCGAAGTTTGCTACGGCGTTGGCTGTTGCGAAGTTTATGAGCACCTATGGTTTTAATATCCATAAGTGGAAAGACTTTATCGGTGCAGCAATGATTGTCTTCTTGCCGATGCTCTTTATCGTGGGACAGAAGGAAACGGGTTCGGCTTTGGTCTATCTGTCGTTCTCGCTGATGTTCTATCGTGAAGGAATGCCTGGTAGTGTGCTTTTCACAGCTGTGGCGATGGTGGTCTATTTTGTTGTGGGTATCAAGTACGAACAAGTCATGATGTGGGATCTCCATACCTCGGTGGGTAAATTTGTTGTGATGATGCTGGTGCATATCTTCACAGCAGGTATGATCTATGTCTATTGTGACAACCGTAAGGAAGCACGCAAGGTCCTGTATTATTGTTTGGGCATTACGCTGATATTCCTTTTGTTCTCACAGTTTGTCATTCCGTTTGATGTGCTGTGGGTACAGATTGCTATCAGCGGCTGTCTGATTGTTTATCTCATGTATCGGGCGGTCAGCACCCGTTTGTCGAGATACTTCCTGATAGCTGCTTTTGCCGTCAGTTCCATCACCGTATTCTTTGCCGCCAACTATCTGCTGAACAATGTGATGCAGCCTCACCAACGTGTTCGTATCAATGTGTTGTTGGGATTGGAGGAAGACCTCGCCGGAGCGGGCTATAATGTGCATCAGAGCGAGATTGCTATCGGCTCAGGCGGTTTACAGGGAAAGGGATTCTTGAATGGTACGCAAACGAAGTTGAAGTTCGTACCTGAACAGGATACCGACTTTATCTTCTGTACGGTAGGCGAGGAGGAAGGTTTCTTGGGTTCGGCAACCGTCTTGATTCTGTTTTTGTGTTTGATCTTGCGGCTCATTAAACTGGCTGAGCGACAACCGTTCACCTTTGGAAGGATTTACGGCTATTGTGTGTTGGGCATCTTCCTGTTCCACCTCTTCATCAATGTGGGAATGGTGTTGGGATTGACGCCTGTCATCGGTATTCCGCTACCGTTCTTCAGTTATGGTGGTTCCTCGTTGTGGGGATTTACCTTGCTGCTGTTTATCTTCCTGCGTATCGATGCAGGTAGAAACCTTATTCGCCAGTAATCCTGATTCCTACATCTGAAATGCCGGGCAGTAGCTCGCGGCGCATATCGTGCCTGATGCTGATAGCCAGCGAGTCGCCTTGTCGCAGTTGCAAGGTGCGCAAGGGCGCGACGACCTCCGTGCTGCTGATGCCGGTTTTACCAATCAATCGTCCTTCCTCATTGATGATGTGGCACTCTACCGTGTCGCGATAAGTCTGTCTCTTGGGATAGACGGTTTGTTCCACGATGAGTGTCACCGCCTGGAAGGGATATTTCTGGTTGGCTCTTAGTTGTACGCACTGCTGATAGATGCCAGCCTTTTCTATCTTGGGCACCTCGAAGTGTAAAACCTCATTACGTTCCCATCCATTCTGCGGTGTTGCTGCATAGTAGTCGTAGATGCGTGAGTCGTCACATGAAGAAACACTGATGGCGATTGCCATCAGTGCCATCATATATAGATAGGTATAGAAATATTTGCTGCTTGCCATGTGTTTGGTCGTTTGGGGACTAGTCGTTTGGTCGTTTGGGAATGTTGCTCCTTGCTCCTTGTTCCTTGCCCCTTGCTCCTCTTTCTTCTCTTCTTTTCTTCTTTTTCTTCTTCTTTGCTTTGTCGAAGCGGCTCAAATCGGAGTCGGCTATCAGGTCTTTCGGACCTTCCGGTTGTTTCATTCTGCCGTCTTCCTCCAGCGACTCAGGCTTTTCGCCTTGTTTGTTCATACTGATAATCTCCAGTGCACGTTTCGCAGTGATGGTTTCCAGATTGACGGGAATGCGTTTGTCGGTAGAGTAGGTGACCATACCTGCCAGGATGTCGCCCTTGAAGAAGTAGTAGTCGCTGTCGAGGGTCTGTAGTACAATGTCTCGCGCCGGCATCCGTTTGCCTGCTTCCACATAGTTGTCGACTTCGTAGTTCAGGCAGCATTTCAGTTTGGCACACATACCAGCTAGTTTTGTGGGGTTCAGGGAGATATCTTGGAAACGGGCGGCTGAGGTGCTCACGCTGACGAAGTTCTTCATCCATGTGGCACAGCACAGTTCGCGACCGCAAGGACCTGTTCCGCCGATGCGCCCTGCTTCCTGTCGGGCACCAATCTGCTTCATTTCGATTCTTACGTGGAAGGCTGCAGCCAAATCCTTGATCAGCTGTCGGAAATCCACGCGTTCATCGGCGATATAGTAGAAGATGGCTTTGTTACCGTCTCCCTGATATTCTACGTCACCGATTTTCATCTGCAGTCCCAGTCCTTTTGCAATCTGACGACTTTCAATCATCGTGGCGTGCTCACGGGCTTTCGCCTCACGGTATTTCTGCATATCCACGTCTTTGGCCAGACGATAGATGCGTTTGATGTCGTCAGCCGATTTCAGGTTGGCTTTCTTGATTTGCAGGTTCACCAGTTGTCCAGTCAGCGTCACCACACCGATATCGTGTCCAGGATTGGCTTCAACCGCTACAATGTCACCTTTCTTCAGGTCCAGGTTGTTCACATTGTGGTAGTAGCCTTTGCGGGTGTTCTTGAACTGCACTTCCACCAGGTCGGTCGTATCGACATTTCCTGGCACATCGGCGAGCCAGTCGTAGGTGTTCAGCTGACGGTCCTGTCGTCCGCAGCCTCGTTTGCACAAGCCGCGGTCGCATCCCTGCCATATCTTGAATTTCATATTCTTGTAGTCCATAATATATTCATTTCTTAAGAATCAATACTATCATTTTCAGGGCGAGATCGTAGAATACCACTTTTGCATTCGCGTTTTGGCCGATGTCGCGATAGGCGAGTGCCATCAGCTCATTGATCTCGATGATGTTTCCCTCATGGATAAACCGTGCGAAGTTCTTCGCGAAGTCCTCCTCTTCCTGTGTCATGTAATTCAGTTCCGGCTGGCGGAAGTTATACATGAAGTTCTCGCGTACCAGATGCATGAAATAGCTAAGCAAGCGGCGTTGTTTCTCGCGTCCGTAGCCCGCAATGTTCTCGCTCCATTTCTTCAGGTCTTTCACCTTTCTTCCATAGGCCAGACGCATGAGCATGATAAACATATCCAGGAAGTCACGGTTCTCGTTGCCTGTATTCAGTGCGTCCAATGCCTGCAGCCAGCTGCCGTTGGCGATGCGTGCTATGCGATGGGCTGCATCAGGCTCTATGCCTCGCTTGTCGATGAGTGCTTTTTCTATCGATGCTTCGTCGATGCGCTTGATGTCGATGCGTTGCGTACGGCTGAGAATCGTTTCCAACAGTTGCTCTGGATGTTCGCTTACCAAGATGAATACTGTTTGCTGTGGCGGTTCCTCCAACAGCTTCAGCAGCTTATTGGCACTCGTCAGGTTCATACGCTCTGGCAGCCAGATGATGGACACCTTGTATCCGCCCTGACTCGATTTCAGCGCCAGTTTTCTCGACAGTTCGTCGCTCTCAGCACCCGTGATAATGGCCTGCTGGTTGGCAGCGCCCATTGTCGTCATCCATTGTTCAATGGAGAAGTAGGGACCTTCTTTCAGCAGCGCAATCCATTGTTTCACAAAGTCGTTGCTCACCGGCTGGTGGTCGCTTCCCATCGAGGGCAGCTTGATGGTTGGGAAGGTGAAATGCAGGTCGGTATGTGTCCATTCGCGCAACATCGCCTTGTTCTTTGTCACACGTGGGTCTTCGGCTGCCATCATAAAACCGTCGTCTTCGGCAACTGAGGCCTTTTCGCCACTCAGCAGTTGTGAGGCAAAGGCAAGAGCCAGCGCCATTTTTCCAGCACCCGCAGGACCACAGAAGAGTAGGGCGTGCGGCACACGCTCTTCCTGCACCAGCTGCATCAGTCGCTGCTGCATTTCCTGTTGTCCGATTACCTCTTTCCAGTCCATTTCTGAATCACCCTCTTCGTCTTGTCGTCGTTATTTGTGGATGATTATTCCGTGGAGATGACGCAAAGTTGCTGACCGTTATCGATAGCTGCCTTGATATCCTTGCCGCCACTTTGTATCTTGCAAAGGCTGATGTCATCGCCTTCCACTTCCTCAATCTTCAGCTTTCCGATCTGCTGACGGGCTTCCTTGCCGGCAATGGTCTTGACAGAAAAAACACCCATGTGCAGTCCTTTGTAAGCACCCTCGCGGCTTCCCAGGTCGATGTAAACTTCCTTCTGCTTGTCTTTCTTCACAGTTGCACCTTCAAGGATGTTGGCCTGCAGCGGCTTCGCTTTGTTCAGCCAGGATGTGATTTTGTCTGACATTGAATTCAGAGCATCTCTGATAGACTTGTCGGGTGTGGAGTATGATGCACCGCTCGAACTCTGACCGCTGAACGAAGGTGTGGCAACCACTCTTCCGGTCTTCATATCTTTCAGCGTCAAACTTACTTCCACAACACCAGTATAGGTGGTAGAAACCTGTTTCTTGTCTTTGCTATCCTTATAGGTATAGCTGCTTGACTTTGACTGAATGTTCGTAATGACAGCATTGACGGCAAGATTACCTTCGTCCTTGATGTCATCAATCTGCTTCAAACCATCGTTGAAACGGAAGCGGTGTGCACCAGAGAGTCCTTTGATAATGGCGTTCTTCACATCTGCTTCGTAGTCAGAAACTTGTACGGAAGACTGGCCCGTTAAAACGGCTGCCAGCGCCTTGCCGATAGCCTCGCCAGCCGACATCTTCTCGCCGCTATGCGTATATTCCACATTGTTCAGTACAATACTATACACCTTGTTCCGATCCGCCTGATTATCTTGCGCTGAAACGGTCAACGAGCAGCAAAGAATAGCTGCCATCATCATCATTATTTTCTTCATAATCTCTAATTTTTCGACAAAGGTAGTGAAAGTCGAAGACAATACAAAATAAATCCATTTATTTTTATTGTTAAGACGCATCCTACCTTCGAGCTTTGAAAAAGCTCAAAGATACGAAAAAAAAACGATTAAACGAGTAAAAAGAAAGCACATTTCTTTTTCGACAGTGAGTTTTTTATGAAATAATCGAGCAAATAAATACATTTTGTTGTTAAAATATTTCAATTGCTTATTCTGCATCCATACCTTTCGCATTTCAAAACCTAAGCTTTTATCCTCCAAAACGTCACCTTTTGCGCTCCAAAACCTATGCTTTTATCGTGCAAAACCTATGCTTTTGCAAAGCAACATGTCGCGTTTTTCAATTACCTTGTAATCAGAGAGTTACCAATGTGCTTTTTTTTAATGAGGTTGTTGGGTGTATGGAATGTGATATAAAATATTTTCAAATTATTAAATTTACCGTTTGGTACAATGTGCTGCAGTTGTTGCAGTGTTGCAGTGTTGCAGTTCCAAAATAGATAGTATGAAAGTCAAAAACAAACTCTATATTTATATATAAATATAGAAGTATTTTTAAGGTATGGGAAATACCTTTCGAGAACTGCAACACTGCAACGCTGCAACAGCGAGTTGTCTTTTCCTGATAAGATAATCCCTCCCTATTCTCACGAACAGGAAGGGACTGCGGGTAATAAAACTTGTCCATTGAAAGCCTGCAGCATACAAGATGTCTGTCTGCACACCTTCTTACGTAAAACTGATGCCACAGAACAAAAGAGTGACATCAAAGGATAAGGGAAAGAAAAAAGCATCCCGAAGGATGCTCCTGTGATCCGTTTGGGG
>CADBAP010000001.1 GCA_902792685.1 uncultured Prevotellaceae bacterium | reverse complement strand
ATTTACTCCATCTTCCGACAGAAGAGGTATTCGGAAATCAAGAACGACTTCATCAACAACATGACCCACGAGCTGAAGACGCCGATTGCCAGCATCTCACTGGCAGCACAGATGATGAACGATAAGAGTCTGACCAAGAGTCCGCAGATGGTGGAACACCTGGGCGGTGTCATCAACGAAGAGTCAAAACGCTTGCGCTTCCTGGTTGAAAAGGTGCTGCAGATGTCGATGTTCGACCGTCAGCAGACAATATTCAAGAAGAAGGAACTCGACCTGAACGAAGTCGTGGAGAATATCGCCAACTCGTTTACGTTGCGTGTAGAACATACCGGTGGAAAGATCTATACCGAAATCGAAGCCATCGATTCAGCCATCTATGTCGATGAGGTACATTTCCAGAATGTCATCAACAACCTGTTGGACAACGCTGTGAAATACCGCAAGCCGGAAGAGCCGCTCGACATCTATCTGAAGACGTGGAACACCGAAGACCATCTGTTCCTCTCGATTCGCGATACGGGCTTGGGCATCAAGAAAGACAATCTGAAGAAGATTTTCGACAAGTTCTACCGCGTACATACCGGCAACCGTCACGATGCCAAAGGTTTCGGCTTGGGACTGGCCTACGTGAAGAAGATCGTGGAACTGCACGGTGGCGAAATCAAGGTTGACAGCGAATATGGAAAGGGTACCACCTTCACCATCAAGCTGCCGGTCATCAGGAGTTAAAAAATCAATAACCAATAAACAATAACCAATAGGCAATAGACAATAAACATTAAACAATAAACATTAAACATTATATAAAAACCCTTTAAACAAAAGAATTATGGAAGAGAATTTGAAGATTCTGTTGTGCGAAGACGACGAGAACCTCGGAATGTTGCTTCGCGAGTACCTTCAGGCAAAAGGTTATCAGGCAGAGCTTTGCCCCGATGGTGAAGCTGGTTACAAGGCATTCTTGAAAAACAAGTTCGACATTTGTGTGCTGGATGTCATGATGCCGAAGAAAGACGGTTTTGCGTTGGCTCAGGAAATCCGTCAGGCCAATGCGGAGATTCCCATCATCTTCCTGACCGCCAAGCAGCTGAAGGAAGATATCCTGGAAGGTTTCAAGATTGGTGCCGACGACTATATCACCAAACCATTCTCGATGGAAGAGCTGGTATTCCGTATTGAGGCCATCCTCCGTCGCGTACGCGGAAAGAAGAATAAGGAATCAACATTGTATCATATCGGTCGCTTCACCTTCGATACCCAGAAGCAGTTGCTGTCTATCGGTGACAAGCAGACGAAGCTGACCACCAAGGAGAACGAACTTCTGGCACTGCTCTGCAGTCATACCAATGAGATTCTGCAGCGCGACTTCGCCCTGAAGACAATCTGGATTGACGACAACTACTTCAATGCACGCTCGATGGATGTGTATATCACCAAGCTGCGTAAGCATCTGAAGGACGACGACCAGATTGAAATCATCAATATTCACGGCAAGGGCTACAAGCTCATTGCTCCTGAAGAGGAATAATAAACGCGATCACTAAACTCCCCAAGAACCAAGCATGCCGACGTGCATGTTTGGTTCTTAAAAAACACTACAGACTATGAAAATAAAACCAATACAATTGTCGTTATGGGCGATGCTGGCTGTATTGCTGCTTGCCTCCTGTACAAGGATACCCAAGTATGTGAAGGTGATTCCTGCGGACGCAACGGTCGTCATGCGCATCGATGTGGAACAGCTGGCTGAGAAAAGCGGTTTCGGCGATGACAGCAAGACAAAGCAGAAACTGACGGAAGCCTTGAAAGAAGCCGACCTCAGTCGTGAAGCCCGCGAGAAGGCAGAAGCCATCCTCGACGATCCCGCGAAGGCCGGTCTCGACCTCCGTTCTCCCGTTTTCGTCTTCGCTGGCGAGAAAGACAACAATAGCTATGAGGGTGTTGTCGGTGAGATTCTCGACAAGGATGATTTCACCCAGCTGCTGAATGCTTTCGCTAAGGAATCAGATATCGCGCAGGTGAAGGAGTCGGGCAATGTCAGCTATTTCGTGCAGGACCGCACCATGATTGTTTTCGATAAGTCCTACTTCTATATCGGCAAGCGTCCTTATGGTCAGGAGGCGATCGATTTCGTCAATGAGGTGGCCAAGAAGTTTGAGTCTGACGGCAAGAACTCCATGCTCGAAAGCGAGCACATCAAGAAGATTTGTGCTTCGAAAGGTATTGCACAGCTGTTTATCAACGGTAAGGCAATTGCTGAGTTGAAAGATTTCAAACGGGCTGAGGGAATGCTTCCCAACGGTTTGAAATATGAAGACATCTCCTACCTGTTTGACCTGTCGGCAGAGAAAGGTGAGGCATCTCTGGCTATGGAGGTGTTGCCGTCTTCTGATGCTTGGAAGAAACAGATTGCCGAGAGCGATAAACTGGTGGGCAAGTATAGCGACGACTTGCTGAAATATGTGTCAAAGGACGGTTTTGCCATGTTTGTCAACATGGATATTCCGGGATTGCTCAAGATGTTGAAGGAAAGTGCTTTGTGGAAAGAAATGGATCCTGCTCAGCAGAAGGAATTCGAGGAGATTCTGACCTCCATCGATGGAAGTCTGGCTTTCGGTATCAGCGATTTCTACATGGAGCATGGCATACCGAAGCTTGCAGCCTATTTCACAACCAACAGCGATAAGGTGGTGAAGATGCTGGCACAGAACCAGGATGATGGTGAGATGAAACAAACGGCTGGCGGATATACGCTTCCACTTGGTTATGATACCGATTTGGTTCAGAACTTCGGCTATAAGGATAAGGTGTCTTATTACCTGATGGACAAGACGCCTGTACCGTTCAAGGAAGCAGCCAACCACTTTGCTTCCGGCGACCTGAAAGGCAAGGGCTTATACCTCTATTTCAACTTCGATTTCTTGAAGAAAATTTCCGACAAGCTGCCTGCTTCCGAAGGCAAGGCTGCCATCGACACCGCAGTGAAGATTTTCGACAAGGCCGAGTTGTATTATGAGGGCGACGGCCGAATGATGCTGGAAGTAAAGACGAAGGACAAAGAACATACACCTATCGAAAGCATCATTGAATTTGCCTTCAACTATTTGGACTATCAAGTTGTAGAAGAAACCGAACAGTGAGAAAAACACTGTTGTATAAACTCTTAGGCAAGCAGATGAACCGCTGGCAGATGCTGGGGTTCCTGCTTGCCAATCTGTGCGGAATGACCATTGTGCTCGTCGCCGTACAGTTCTATACCGATGTGATTCCGCTCTTCACCAAGAGCGACAGTTTCATCAAGCCCGGACAGGTTGTCATCACCAAGCATGTGGGAACGGCACGAACGCTGTCGGGTGCTGCACCCGTATTCCAGCAGCAGGAAATCGACGAGCTGCGCCGTCAGCCGTTTGTGAAGAATGTGGGCACCTTTACCCCTTCTCATTATGGCGTCTATGCCACCATCGGCAGCGACGACTTAGGCATGGAGTTCTCCACCGATATGTTTCTGGAGGCGATACCCGATGCCTTCATCGATGTCGATTTGTCGCGCTGGAAATACCAGTCGGGCAGCACTGTGGTGCCCATCATCCTGCCGCGTAACTACCTGAACCTCTATAACTTCGGTTTTGCTGCCAGCAAAGGGATGCCAACCATCTCGGAAGACCTTATCAAACTCATCAAGATACGACTGATGCTATACGGTTCGCAAGGTAACCGACAGGTCAACGGTAGGGTAGTGGCCTTCTCCAAACGCCTGAACACCATCCTGGTACCTCAGACCTTCATGGACGAGATGAACCGCTCGTTGTCGCCTGATACCGTGATGCCGCCGTCGCGTCTCGTTGTGCAGCTGGGCACGATTACCGACGACCGCTTTGTGGAATACCTCAACGACCACAACTACGAGACAGAAGCCGACGATGCCGATGCGGCACGAACGGTCAGCTTCGTTCGGATCATTGCTGTCATCGTGATGGTGATTGGACTCATCATCAGCGTCCTTGCCTTCTATCTGCTGTTGCTCAGCATCTTCTTGCTGTTGCAGAAGCATACCGAGAAAATCGACAACCTCTTGGTGTTGGGCTATTCTCCCAACGAGGTTGCACGTCCATACCATTGGCTGGCGATAGGTTTGAATTCCGTCGTATTAGTGGCCTCCATCGTGTTGGCATCCTGTTCGCGCCAATACTATCTGCCCCTTTTCGGCGACCTGTATCCCAAGTACGAAGTGTCTGATTTCGGTCCTACCATCCTCGTAGGCATCATCCTTTTCATCCTCGTCGCCATCCTGAACTTCACGGCTATCCGCCGCAAAATCCTCCTCATCTGGAATCTGCAAAAGGATAAAAAGAAGTGATTATTGGTTGTCGCGTGAGAGATACAAGGATTGTTCCTGACAAATTTATGCATTTCATTTCAAACCGCCAAAAAATCTCCGTTTATTTTCATTTCTAGATCATCGGGACGGTTTACATCGCTTACGCTTAAAAACCGCGATTAAACGAGAACAGAGTCAAACTTGTTCGAACTATGTCACACAGAAATCACAGATATCACGGAAATTTTTTCTTCCCTTCGGTCAGAGGGCCTGCGACAAATCTCTGTGCTTTTCTTCCCTTCGGTCAGAGGGTCTTACGACAAATCTCCGTGCTTTCCGTGTGAAAATTAGGAGGAAGGGGGTGAATAATCTGCAGCTTGTTCAGACCCCCTGCCCCCTAACTTAGGGGGTTCGGTCAGCTTACGGCTCTGGCTCCTCTTCGTCCGGCTTGTCGTACTCATCGTACTCAGCCACCTGGACACCGCTGAGGAAGGTCTTCACGCGGGTGCCGTCGGCACTCTTCTTCACCTCTGGCTGGAAGAGCACGTGCAGACCCTTCACGTTCTTGGTCGGGGTGAACGCCTTGGGAGTCTCGGCACCACTCGTGTTCAAACCGATCTTGAAGCTGCCGAAGCCTTCGAGCTTCACCTTGTGGCCAGCCTGCAACTCGTCCTGCATCACCTCGACCAGCTCGGTCAATACGGCCATCACGTCAGAGCGCTTCACCGTACAGTTGCGCTGGATGCGCTGAGCCAGCGTGTTCAACCCCGTCTCGCCAGTCATCTTGGCTCGACCATACCACATCCCACGCGTAGTGGAATTCTTTCTGTTGTCCTGATACAAAGTATAACGTACCATAATGTCAAAAAGTTTATAAATTGTTTTGTTATCCTGTGGCGAACTTCATCGGGTCGCCATATCCCGCTTGTTATCCTGTATTTCTTACGCTACAAAGGTACAAAAAACATCTGATTCCTCCAAACATTTTTAGCAAAAAGTTTCAATAAAAATTCCCATTCCCCCTCCTTTAGGAGGGGGGTAGGGGGAGGCTCCAAAAAAAGGCCACCCCATTGGGCAGCCCTTGTTATTTTACAGGTTGTGCTTGTTGCACTTATTTTTCATTTGCCGGGGGTGTAAGTTCCGGAATATTCGATGTCGAAGGTATTAGAACAACTTTTTCCAGGGTTAATTTCATTAGTTGCCATATTATATATATTACCATCTTTGATGGCCTTGCCTTTTGTGACGATTTTCACGGTGTTGCCGGAAACAGAAACTCGCATGGTGCTGCCCTGTGCAAAGCTTTCGTCGCCGTAAGCATAAGTGGATGCGATGCTTGCTGTAACAGGTGATTTTTGGCTGATACGCTGATCCTTTGTCAGGTCGAGCACTTTATCCACAGAAGCCGTCGGAATACTTATTCGGAATTTCCCTTCACCTGAATGAATTATAATGCTATAGTAATCAACATCATAAGCAGATAACTTTTCAAGTTTAACTTCGTCGATAGCTTTTTCTACACCATTGACTATGACGGTCTGGCGGAATTTAGCAGGCCAATCGCTGCCGCCCTTATCATCATCATCGTCACCACATGCGGTCAGCGACACGCACATCATACTTACTGCCACCATAGCCAACAAAGTCAGCATCAGGCTTTTCAATTTCAGGTTCTTCATTTTGTTATGGTTTTAAGTGAATAAATAATATGATTATAAGTTACTCATTTCATGGTTTCAGGATTCTCATCTCAAGTTCATTTTGCAAATATACACGTTTTTTAACTTTCCACCAAATTTTTCAAATACTTTTCACTTAAATTCCCACCCCCCCCTCCTTCAGGAGGGGTAGGGGGAGGCTCTTCAGGAGGGGCAGGGGGAGGCTCTTTACACAAAAGTGACTGTCCCCTTTGTGTACTTTCCAAAACCTATGCTTTTGCGTTCCAAAAGGTGGCGTTTTACCGTGCAAAAGGTGACGTTTTACCGTGCAAAAGGTGACGTTTTGGAGGGTAAAAGGTGATGTTTTAGAAAATACTCGCTGAAGTCCTTGCAGTCGGGTGGCAGCTGGTGATGCACGAGATTGGGTAGGAACTGCTGCAACTGGAGGAAGAGGCGTTCGCCAGGCTCGTCGCGGTCGGGGTACATGTGGAAGGAGAAAGCCCCCTCCAACCTCCCCCTCAAGGGGGAGGCTTTTATACCTGCCTGGACGTTGAGGGTTGAGAGGAGTTCCACATCCTTCTTTTTGAGCAGCGTGGCAGAGGGGATGGCGATGGCCTTGTGTCCAGCTGAGAGCAGCGCCCAACAGTCGGAGCAGCCTTCGGCGATGTAGAGTTCGTCGCCAGGCTTCAGGCGGTTCAACACGGGCAGGTTGTAGATGCCGCACTCAGAGCCTTGTGGAAAGCGGAAGCGGGGAGCGCCCCCTCCAACCTCCCCCTGAAGGGTGAGGCTCCCATCTCCTTTAGGAGAGGGGATGGGGGTGGGGCCTAGATTGCGGTTCTGAATGCCCACCAAACGGCCGTCGCGGTCGTAGTAAGGTATCTGCAGCCAAGGGGTACCATTCCGGTCGGTCCATGAGTTCAACCGACACCAGCGCACCACCCTCGGATCAATCTGCCGTTCGTCGAAGAGGAACCGGCGGGCAGGCTCGTTCAAGAAAGGATGTTCGAAGAACCGCTCATAGCGACTAGTGTCAAAGGGCCTACCCCCAACCCCTTCCAAAGGCAGGGGAGTTTTGTTGTTAGTATTGCAGTTAGAGTAGCTTATCCCTGACCCTCCTTGGAGGCTTTGTCCCCCTCCTATTGGGAGAGGAAAGGGGTGGGCTTCCCCCGCCAGCCATCGGCAGGCGTCAAGGAAGTCCTTGTGCAGGAGGTTCATCACCAGGTCGATGGTGCCGCCCGAAGCGCCGCAGACGAAGCAGCGGTAGGTGTTGCGTCGCTGTGAGAACGAGAGGCTGGGGTGGTGGTCTTCGTGGAAGGGGCATAGACATTTATGTCGCGTAACTTGTAGTCCAAGTCGCTCTGCGACCCCCTCTATGGGGAGGTCGCGGAGCTTTTGCAGTTCGTATCGTTCCATTATTTCAACCTTTCACTTTTTTCAGATAATCTTCCGTTTTGGTGTAGAGACCCGTCTGGTTCGAATAGGTGACGAAGCCGCGATATCTCCAAACGTTGAGCAGATGCTTGGTACCTTCCTTACTCTTGCCACGCTGCAGACGTAAAGCCTCCAGCTGCTGTTCGTTGAAAGATGTTTCAAGACTGTCAAGCATGTTCGCAGGACCGCTTTTCCGGGTAGAATCTGTTGGCGCATCGTCGATTTTGAACATATCGCCAAACACATGCACTTTCGACCACAGGTCATAATAGCAGAACCATATCATGAAGTCACCTATGGATCGTGTGTAGGTCTGGTCGTTCAAAATCCAGAGTACGGCAGCCTTCTTCCATGCGGCAAAGATGCTTCTGTGCGACAGTTCAAAGAGCATGTCGTCATCGGCAAGGTCGGCCAGCCGAGCCATTTCTTCTGCCAACTGGTCGGCAATCTTATTCAATTTCAATACCACAAACTTGCCCCTGCAATTATCCAACCGAATGATATATTCATCGAGCTTGCGCAGGAAGTCATCATCGTAACTGCCCTGACGCGGAATCTTGCCTATACGTTCGCCGCGACTCTTGTAAGCAAAGGGAATACGTCCGAAGAATCCATTCGTCATATCCTTCTTGTAAAACAATCGTGCAGCCTCAGGAGTAGAGCTGAATGTGATGTTTACTCTCAGGATAGGATTCCCAGTAACACCATCGGCCGTAGCACGAAGAGCACCTGCGCGTTGGCAGTCATAAATGTTTCGGATGGTCTGACTCACCTGCTTGTGGCCTCCACACATCTTGTCGGCCATTTCAACTTCTGGTAGATTGAGATACTGCGTACGACCACCTTGTTTTTCCAGCGCCATAGCATTCTGGAGGAAAGCAGCATTGGTCGTGTCAGAAGGCGGGAACCATATCGCCACCTCGGGTCTTTCGGGTTTCTCTTTGTTGGCCCCCTTGGTCTTTACCTGTCGTTGCCAATCCGCGATTTTCTTGTACTCAATATCGTCGTGATCACGGAAAGGACGCATCACAGCCTCGATTAATTGAGTCAGCTGTGCCTTTCCAATACCAGAAGGACCAATCAAATGCCCCATCTGACCGCACAATTCGTAATATTTGTTGTCCGAATACATGAACTGCACATCCGTTAAATGAGCCGACAAAGCAGGAATTGCCATCGGAACAAGCGGTTCACGCATGTCTTTTGAGGCCTGTGAGAGGAGTAATTTGACAAATTCTGTACCTTTTGAAGGCTTGGGCATTGCCGGAGCCTTGCTGTTAAAAATATCGTAAGTCATTGATTCTTAATTGATTAAACGTTAATTTAAAACTTGTTTTTACCTCCTTCAGTCACAGTCACAGAGTCACAGTTAGTTTAAAACCCACATCCGCCTCATCTTCTTATATATATAACTTATTGATTATTAATTAGTTATAAGTATTTAAAAGCGGGTTTCGAAATGGAATGTGACATTTATTTCGAACTGTGACTGTGATTTGTGACTGATGAGATGATTACTTATTTCTCTACAAGGCCTGTCACATAGATGAGTTCCTCGGCAGCCTTGCGGCAGAAGTCCTGAAAAGTGAAATCGCTGGTGAAGTGCGGACGGTTGAACGTCGGGTACAACGTGCCGTCGGTCGCCTGGTTCACGTTGATGCAGCGCCCCGCAAAGATGTGCGGATTGCGTCTCACGGGCTGCGACTGCGTCTCGGTAAACGTCATATGTTCCTCGTAGCCGTAGTCTTCGCATTCTACATCCTTCATCAGCACACCCCGATACCGCTTGCCGGCCTTCATCACCTTGTCGTTACACAACTTCGTCTTCAAGTTCACACAGATTTCCGTGTTCGTGTTCCAACCTTGCTCCTTCTTCATTTCTACAGGAGGGGTTGTAGTGGTTATATTCTTAGACATAACCAATGTCCTTTCCGGATATGCCCTCGGTCTCACACGAGGGGTCCTCCGCACAACAAGGAAGTGAGACTGGCCTTCGGTCTTCGCTTGACCATTTTCCCGTTGCTTGGTGATGCAAAGGTAGAGCGACATTATGTGCAAAACAAATATTTTGAGGAATACAGATAGACGTCGAAAATTGCTCGTTTTCAGATTTTTATGGTATATTTCTACCCATTAGATTCCTTAACGATGACATCATGGATTTTCGCTCTTTATCCGTCCATAAGAAATGGACGACAGACATGGTGTGCATCCAAAAAGGACGCAAAAAAAGACGCTCACATGCTTGTGAACGTCTATTAAAAACAGGTTTTTTATATGAAGAAATCAGCGTTGGCTAATGCGACGCTCAAAGTCGGATGCAAATTGGGACTCCATACCTCCGTTTTTAGCTGCCTCTGGATCTGCCTTCTTGAAATTGTCAAAGCGTGCCCACACACTCTTTTTCTGAGGTAAGTTGTAGCTACCTTTGTACGTTAATGTAAAATAACGATAGCCCTTGGCTAACCCCAGTCCTGTCCAGCACACGAACTCTGCAATAGCCATAGTGTCCATCTTGGTACCACGACCCTTGTCAGCAAAATTGTCAAAACTGTTCATGATTTCTTTTGCCTTTTTACCTTTCTGATGGTCGTTGACGAAGTAGAGCGCCTCAATATCGTCCAATCCGAATTCAGCACCACTCTCTACGGCACGAGAGGTTGCATAGCGCGTGACACTTTCGATATTATACTTATGAAAACCTTCTTGCGCAAAAGCCTTCAGCGAACCCGTCTTCTTGCTTCTCTTCAGCAGATCGTTCTGCTCGGCAACTTCTTTGGAAAGCATTCCTATCACATCCTTCATGTCGCCAACGATGGTCTTACATTGCTCGTTCAGGAGTTGCAAACAGAGTTCCGCGTCATTACTAATCTGCGCTTCCTTAACCAGTTCCTGATGACAAATAACCAATACAGCAATAACGTTGGTAAAGTAAGCTCCCATCTCAGCATAAAGTGTTGTTACACTATCTGGATAAGAATCCAGACCATATAAGCCACGACCACATTCAGCGTAAGCCAGTGTAGACTTGACAAATACTGAAGGGCGAAAATCTTCATTTGGCACGTTCTTCCTACAAATGGGAGTAAATTTTTTGTATAGAATCTTTGTTCCCTTTAAGGTGCTGCGTATTTTCCGAAATAGTTTATCAGCATCGCGGAAACAATTGTTATCGTCTGTTGCCCAAAGTTTGTTATATGTAAGCGCTATTTCCGACAGGCGTAACAGTTCACGGCGTGTCATGTTTAATCGCTCACGCACAATACATATTAGTTGTTGAATTTTATATTCTGAGAAGTTACGACTTTGAATACCGGCAATGAATCTAGCCTCCCCATCTTTCTCGTAGTTCTTGATGACATTAAGAATATTAAGAATTCCTTCTTTTGATTTGTCTATATCAGTCCAATGAATCATTTCCTCCTTGTTTTGTTTTATTAAAATTTTAATTTTTGTACTTCCATGCTAATTCATGGATAAAAAGGTTTTTAATTATGTTTTACATATAACAAATTCCGTGCCAATAGTTGGGTATGTCAGTTATGGTAATTTGGGACTGACAGACTGACTGACAAAAACACATTAATACATTATTTTTTCACCCAAAACTTTGTTCGCATCATTATTTTCGTTATATTTGCAACGGATTCCGAAAGGAATGCCAGACATATTTGCTCAAATTCTCTGCCGAACTAGCACCTCAAAAGAGAAAAAAAGAGCAATATCAAATACCTTTTGAAGTATGCGCATAGAGCGTAGGCTTTACCATAAGGTATTTGAGGCTGTGCTAGGCCTGGCAGAGATATGGCAGGGCTGCGCTCTTTTTATGCTCCTGCTTGAATTTATTGATAATTATAAGTAGGAAATCTATGACATCTACCAGCAAACAAGTTTATTGGATGAATGGCATTACAAAAGTTGTATTGTCATTTGTTTCTTTCCTGATCGGTGGTCTTATCTATCTTTGTTATAGACCAACTACTTTAAAAATGTTCGAATGGTCTAGAATCCTTGGTTTAGACAATAATGTGAAAAACCTAAGGAGACATGCAAGCAGTTTCTCTTTTGGCGATTTTGTTATTTATTGCCTTCCCGATGGGCTTTGGGTAACATCCTATATTTTGATAGTTGATTATATTTGGACAGACAACAGAAAATATCAGCAGTTATTTAGTGGTATCCTACCTGCTATAGGTGTTGTTACAGAATCACTACAAGCAGTAGGCATTTTAAGTGGAACTTTTGATGTTTTCGATATCTTATGTTATGCTATATCATATTTTATATATCTAACTTTTAAATCCTTACAAAAATGAAAACAATGAAATTTTTAGTGACGCTTGCTGTAATAGGCTTGTTCCTTTTTGCAGCTGTTGGTTCTGACGACTCTTCAAAATCTTCAAGTGAAAGTACAGAAGTTGTTTCCAACAGTAGTTGGGATGGCTCTGTATGGCAGGTGGAAAAGTATCTGGAGAAGAATCTGAAAGATCCAGACAGCTATGAAGGGATTGAATGGAGCCCTGTGGTAAAAAAAGACGATGGAACTTTTTTAGTACGCCATAAATATAGAGCAAAAAATAGTTTTGGTGGCTATGTTGTAGAAGAACAATATTTTATGTTAGATGCTTCTGGTAATGTCATTGGCTCGTATTAAAAGTGATAACGTAATTTCAAACATTATAAACCTAAAAATATAGTTATGAAAGCTATCATAATAATCTTCCTACTTACAATGCTGTTTTCATGCACTAATAATGGGAATTTGAATCAAGATCCGGAAACAAAGAAATACCAAGATTCTTTGGCAATTTTAAAAAAGCAACTAGCTGAAGCTAATGGCCAAATAGAAATATTAAAATTCCCAGCAGATCAACGTTTGGAAAAAATAGTAGAATTATTTAATGCACAGGAATATGAAAAAGCCCAAAAGGAAATTCAAGAATTAAAGAATGTTTTCCCCAACGCTAAAGAAAATGAAGAGGCTGCTAAATATTCAGAAAAAATCACTTCTGCAATTGCAGCAAAAAAAGCTGAGGAGGAACGTATTAAAGCAATGGGATTTAAGGCTTTACCAGAACAATCCACAATAATCATTGACTATAATACAGTATCATTTAGTGGAATAAAAGTCGGTAGTCAGTTTACATTTGATGCATATGATGACAGATGGTTCTATAGAGATGCTGACAGAGGATACAAATACGTGAGTTTGCAAATGTCAGTTACTTCTACTAGTCATAATCCTGATCTCCCTCAATTAGCTATTTATATAATTTCTGGAGATAAAATGAATCTACTCTCTACCTTTGATACACGATTTGCGAGATGGAGAGATTATGGAGCATACCTTGGAAATTATCATGATTCTTCAAATGACTTTTCAAAAGTCAGCACAATAAGATTTAAACTTGGAGTACAAGTAGCAGACAATTGGTTGACTAAACCATATGCCATAGTTCTTATGAAGAAAAATGTTTTGTCGTATCATTATGACAGGTTTAATAATCCTCCAATTTCATATGTAGGTTCTGCAGGATACCCTTCAAATTTGTCATTGAGTGATTTTAGTTCCAATTATGTTGTTGTAAAAAAGTTCAATTTATAAAAGATAGTATCGGTTCGGGGCCGGTGATTATTTAAAAAAGGTATCGATGTGAAATACCCCCCCTCAAACCCCAACCCCTCCTTCGGGAGGGCTTTTTTGTATGTAGAGGAAGTAGGGGGCATAATCAGGCTGCGCCTAGGATTTACTTACCCTTGGTGACAGGCTGCGGTAGGTATTGATACCACCTGTATTTGCCTTGAAGATAATGGTATCGATGAAAAACAAATGACCATCATCGCCCATTAGGACATTATTGGGTACAGCATCGAAGATGTCGTAATCGCCATTTGTAAAGTAACCTTCATCCATTTCTTTGTTGAACCCGAGGTGTTGCATTTCCTTATCTATTTCTTGTTGGGTTGCCTCGCGTTGAGAAAGAATAAAGGGCTGACAAAGAACAGCACATACCTTGCCGTCACGGTTCTCTGCAAACCCAATAAGATCGTAGGCACAATCAGAGAAAAGCTGGTTGTGAACCTGAATGCGTTCAAAGAAAGGTGTAAGGTTGTCGTCAGAATAACGAAAGTCATTAAGTTTGTAAACGTGTCTGCTATCAGGTGATGCATAGACTTCGTTTTCCGAACCCCGGTCAGAGAATGTACCAAGAGTTTTGGGTTCTATCCAACAATCGTTGGCGATAGCCCATTCTTTCAGCCTTGCAATTTGGACTCCCTTGCAAGACGTTGTTCCCGCAAGCGCTTGAATTGCCTCAAGCACGCTTCGTGCGAAATCGGATGCTGCAGCCAATAGGCCACCGACTTTTTCTTCTCCATTGTCACCTTGAGGTGATAGTCGTTGAGTGCTGTCATTGTTCATCCTTTCAATTAAATATTATTGCATTATTTTGTACTCGCCGCAAAGTTACTAAAATTCTATCCCTATTCCAAATTTTTCACCGAAAACTTTTTAATCCTAGATACAGGATAATAAATACGTCAAGGATAATATATACCCCAACCCCTCCTTCGGGAGGGTTTTTTGTATCATTACGAAAGAATGCTTAGAAATTGGTTTCGCAAATCAGGCGGGCCATTTCGTTGAGCGACAGGCATTGGGAACGGCGGATGGTGAGGCGCTCGTTGTGATGCTCCCATGGGGCATGCAACAGGAGCTGTCCGCGCATGCAGGCTTCCATCCTGCGGCCACCGGGCTTGGCGAGGTCGGTGAAGCCGTTTTCCTGAAGGATAATCAAAGGGAGGCCTTCGTCGAAGGCGGCACGCATGATGGCTTTCTCACCCTTGGAGATGCTGGGCGAGACGAGGACGGCGCCCTGACGGGCTTGCTGCAGGAAATACTGCACCTTGGCGGCAATCTGTTCGTCGGTGAGGCTGCGGGAGCACTGGACCTGCAACCGCACGGGACGGCTGAGGAGGAAGCGGTTGCCGATGGCTGAGAATTGCTGTGTGCCGACGGTAAGGCCGCGCTGCACGCGGAAGAGGTCAGGGCGCTCGCGCTTCATCAGCAGGCGCCGCGGGTTGTCGCGAAGGTAGTCGAGCCAGCGCTGCAGCTGGCCTTGGCGCAGCAGCAGCTTGTCGTTGTAGCCGGGAGCGAAGAGCAGGCCGTGGTAGCGGTCTTGCTTGGGGCGGGGTGGTTTGGTTTGTTGCTGTTTGGTTTGTTGCTGTAATACAGCAACAGACGGGACAGACGGGACAGACGGGACAGACGGGACCTGCGGAAACAGCTCGCGGTAGGCTTTGTTGCAGCCCTGCTTGAAGCCTAAGAGGACTTTGCCTAAAGGTTTCTCCATCTTCTTCTTGACAAAGAGGATGCCGTGAAAATGGTCGGGCATCATCTGAAGAGCTACAATGGTTATCTCTGGATAACGCTCGGCGATTTCTTACCAGCAGTCTTCAACTCGCTCGCCCAGCTCGCTAAGCACGATACGAGGCTCGTCGGGGTTTTCAACGACAGCACCTTCATTTCGCATTCCTGCTTCAGCATCGCTACGTCCGACCACTTCGCCAAAGAGGGGACGGCGACCTTCGATGACCATTGTGACAAGGTACATCTGGCGGTCGGTATAGTCGTGGTCGATGCATCGGCGGAGCATGGAGGCTTTTTTTTCTCCTGCAAAGGCCTTTTGCTTTTCGTAGGTTTCGCGTTTCATGTTCGCAAAAATAACATAAAAACTTTTCCTCCCCATATTATTCCTCCAAAAGTTTTGCCTTTCGGAAACTTTTCATCCCCCTCAAACAAAAAACCCTCCTTCGTGGAGGGTTTTTTAGTTTTGCTTTTCAATTAATTGGTGGAGTTTATTCCGTTACAGGAATCTTTTCCACGCGACGCTGGTGACGAGCACCTTCGAAGGTTGCCTTGAAGAAAGCATCGAGAATCTTACCGCAAGTCTTGTTGTCAATGAAACGACCTGGGAGAACGATACAGTTGGCGTCGTTGTGCTGACGGATGAGTTCAGCTACGTCCTTGTTCCAGCAAAGACCAGCGCGAACAGCCTGATGCTTGTTCAATGTGATGGTCATACCTTCACCGCTACCGCAGATAGCGATACCCGGATAGATTTCTCCACTCTCAATGCCTTTTGCCAATGCGTGAGCATAGTCGGGATAGTCAACGCTGATGTCGCTGTTGGTACCGAAGTCTTCTACTGGATATCCCTTTTCTTCGAGATACTGCATCACATACTGCTTCAATGGATAACCTGCGTGATCGCTGGCAACTCCTACTTTCTTAATTTCCATAAGCTTTAAGGCCTTCCCCAAGCCCCTCTGGAGGAGAGGGGAGAGCCTGCAGTTTTTTGTGGGAAGGGTTACAGGCTCTTGGGTTATTGAATGATAATAGATGTCTTTTTCTTACAACATGGCTTTCACCTGCTTGTAAACGTTCTCGCCCGTGTAGCCGAGTTTCTCGTCGAGCACTTTGTAAGGAGCAGAGAAGCCGAAGCTGGGCATGCCCCATACCTTACCGTTGGCACCAACGAGGCTTTCGAGGGTGACGGGCAAGCCGGCTGTCATACCGAAGATCTTGCTGCCTGCCGGGAGCACGCTCTCCTGATACTCTTTGCTCTGTGCACGGAAGAGTCCTTCTGACGGTACGCTGACGATACGAACTTTCACACCGTCCTTGCGCAACAGCTCTGCACCAGCCACGAGGGTTGACACTTCTGAGCCGCTTGCCAACAGGATGATGTCGAACTGCTCGTCGCTGCCTGCAACCACATAAGCACCCTTGCGAGCCTGCTCGTAGTCGTTGCCAGCTGGCAGCTTGGCGATATTCTGACGTGAGAAGATGAGGGCGGTAGGTGTCTCCATATTCTCCATTGCCATTGCCCAGCAAACGGTGGTCTCGTCAGCATCAGCCGGACGGAAGACGCGGATGGAGTCTTTGCCGTGATGGTTCTTCAGTTTCTCCATCAGACGAATCTGTGCCTCTTGCTCAACAGGCTCGTGGGTAGGTCCGTCTTCGCCAACGCGGAAGGCATCGTGCGTCCAAATGAACTTGATGGGCACTTCCATCAAAGCAGCCATACGGGCAGCGGGCTTCATATAGTCGGAGAATACGAAGAAGGTACCGCAAGCGGGGATGACACCACCGTGCAGATACATACCGATACACATACAAGCCATCGTCAGCTCGGCCACACCTGCCTGGAAGAATGCACCTTCGAAGTCACCACGAACGATGCTCTTGGTCTTCTTCAGGAAGCCGTCGGTCTTGTCGGAGTTGGACAGGTCGGCACTGGCGCAAATCATATTGGGAACCTGCTCGGCCAGAACGCCCAGACAAGCTGCGCTGGCAGCACGTGTGGCAGCACCTTCTTTCTGAACGCAGGCACTCCAGTCAACCTTCGGAGCATTGCCGCTGAACCATTCTTTCAGCAGGGCTGCTTTCTCAGGATTGGCCTTTGCCCACGCTTCCTTCTGTGCGTTGCGCTCGGCAACAATCTTCTTCAGTTCTTCCTTGCGCTTTGCATAGAGTTCCTGTACTTCGGGGAAGATGACGAACGGGTTCTCAGGATCAGCACCCAGACTCTTCATCGTATTGATGTAAGCGTCGCCGCCGAGGGGAGCACCGTGGGTATCGATACATGCCTCATAGCTGGTACCGTCGGCACGCAGCGCACCTTTACCCATGATGGTCTTACCGATGATGATGGTAGGACGCTCGGTTTCTTTCTGTGCCTCGATGATGGCCGCGCGAATCTCGTCCACATCATTACCGTTGCAGGTGAGCACGTTCCAACCCCAAGCCTTGTATTTGGCAGCGGTATCCTCAGCCATCACTACCTTTGTTTCTGTGGAGAGCTGGATATCATTGGAGTCGTAGAACATGATGAGGTTGGACAATCCCAGTGTGCCGGCAATACGACCGGTACCCTGTGAGATTTCCTCCTCGATGCCACCGTCGGAGATGTAAGCATAGATCTTGTGCTGCATCACTTCCTTGCCCAGTTTTGTGGCGAGGAATTTCTCGGCAACGGCAGCACCGGCAGCGAAGGTATGACCTTGTCCTAAAGGACCGCTGGTGTTCTCAATGCCGCGATTGAGGTCGCGCTCTGGGTGTCCTGGTGTAGGAGAACCCCACTGGCGGAACTCTTTCAGTTCGTCGAGCGTAAACCATCCCTGCAGGGCAAGAGCGGAATATAGCATCGGAGACATGTGACCTGGATCGAGGAAGAAACGGTCACGGCCTTCCCACTGTGGATTCTCAGGGTCATAGACAAGGAACTCAGAGAAGAGCACATTGATAAAGTCGGCACCACCCATTGCTCCACCCGGGTGTCCAGACTTAGCTTTTTCTACCATTGATGCGGCCAGGATACGGATGTTATCCGCCGCACGTTGCATCAATTTCTTTTCGTTCATAATAGTTAGTATTAGATATTATAATTTGAATTTAGGGTCGTCTTTATACGCTTTCTCGTTGAAGCGATAGAGCGCAGCACCTCGCTTGGAGGTTTTCTTGTTGATCAGGTCGGTCTTCTCGATGAAGTCGATCTGCTTGATGCGCTTGCGGAAGTTTCGCTTGTCGAGGTCTTCGCCCAAAACGGCTTCATAGACATTCTGTAACTGGGTCAGCGTGAAGAGGTCGGGCAGCAGATTGAAACTCAGCGGTTCTGTCTTAATATGGCGACGCAGCTGGTCAATAGCCTGTGCTACCATCAGGTCGTGGTCGGAGAACAGTTTCGGCATTTTGTCCATATCAACCCATGTGAGTCCGTACTTATCCAACAGCGTGTTGTCGTAGTCGGCCACATTGATCAGGGCACAATAGACAACAGAGATAACGCGGTCGCCTGGGTCACGGTCCAGTTCGCCGAAAGCACCCACCTGTCTCATATAAATGTCCTTGATGCCCGTCAGGCCTCGCAACACTCTTTTTGCTGCATCCTTCAGGCTCTCATCTTGTTTAACGAAACCTCCGTATAGCGACCATTCACCAGCACCGGGTTCCATCTTACGACGACCGATGAGTATCTTCAATTTATTGTCCTCGAAACCGAGGATAATACAGTCTACGGCTACCAGAAGTTTCTCGGAATCATGATAAAATTCTGTCATATCTATGTTTCTTCTTTGTTGTGTGGTTATTAGTTATTCAAAAAAACTGGTGTAAAGATACAACTTTTTCCAAATAACCACAACTTTTACACTTATTTTTAATGATTATATACAAAAAATTAGCATATCTTGTGTGAGCCTTGCCCAATAACCACATCAATTACCTTCGGTAATTTGTTGTATTTCTCCGCATATTTCCTGCGCGCTGTCTCGATGAAAGTGTCATACAGTTCATCTTTGACGAGGTTGATGGTGCAGCCGCCAAAACCGCCTCCCATGATGCGAGAACCAGTGACGCCACACGCTTTGGCGATGTCGTTCAGGAAATCGAGTTCCTCGCAGCTGACTTCATATTCTTTGGACAGTCCTTCGTGCGTCTCATACATCTTCTGACCAACTGTTTCGTAGTCGCCAGCGTTCAGGGCTTCGCATACAGCCAGCACACGGTCTTTCTCGCCCAAGACGAAATGGGCGCGCTTGTAATCTTCTTCGCCAACCTCTTCGCGTACCTCTTCCAGTTGTTCCCACGTACAGTCGCGCAGGGTTTCAAAGATTGCTTCCGGATGGCGCGCGGCAATTGCTTTCACCACATGCTCACAAGAATTGCGGCGGTCGTTGTACGGGCTTCCAGCCAGTTCGTGTTTGACACAGGAATTCAGCAGTACCAACTTGTAGCCTTCAGGCTTGAAGGGGAAGTATTCAAACTCACGGCTGTAGCAGTCGAGACGCATCAGTTTTCCTTCTTCGCCAAAGACGCTGGCAAACTGATCCATGATACCGCAGTTGACACCGCAGTAGTTGTGTTCGGTAGCCTGTCCAGCCAGTACCATATCCCATTTCGATATCTTGTTGTCGCCAAACAAATCGTTCAGTCCGCAGGCAAAGCAACTCTCCATCGCTGCCGATGAGGACATACCGGCTCCCAAGGGTACGTCGCCAGAGAAAGCGATGTTGAATCCTTTGACGGGAACACCCAGCTTCTGCATCTCTTTGGCAATGCCGAAGATGTATCTTGCCCATGAGGTACGCGGTCCTTTCTCATCGTTGAGGTGGAAGTCAACACGGTCTTTCAGATCGATGGCGTAGCACATCACCATATCTTCTGTGCCGTTGACGCGCATCTCAGCTGTCACACCTTTGTCAACAGCACCTGGGAAGACGAATCCACCGTTATAGTCGGTGTGTTCTCCGATGAGGTTGATACGGCCTGGAGAGAAATAGATGTTTCCTGTTTTTCCGTCGAAATGCTTGATAAAGCGTTTTCTTACTTCTTCAATTGCGATCATATTGTTGTTAATGGTTATTGGTTAAGGGTTAAGGGTTAAGGGTTATACACTAAACTTATAAACAGTTTTCTGCGTATAGATTTCGCCAGGGTTGAGGACAACCGAGGGGAAGTACGGACGATTGGGACTGTCGGGGAAATGCTGACATTCGAAACAAACAGCGGAACGGCGAGGGAAGGTAGTTCCGTGCTGTCCTTTGTGTCCGGCTCCGAAGTTATTTGTGTACAGCTGCATACCCGGTTCTGTGGTAAATACCTCCATCGTTCGGCCGCTGACAGGTTCAAACAAACGGGCAGCAAAAGAGAGTTCGCCTTCCTCTTTCTTGTTCAGCACGAAGCAGTGGTCGTAACCCGATCCGTTCTTAATCTGTTCGTGGTCGGCATCGATGTCCTGTCCGATGGCTTTCGGCTGTGTAAAGTCAAACGGTGTATCTTTAACTTTCAGAATTTCACCCGTTGGGATACTGTTTGCATCGATGGGCAGATAGAAGTCGGCATTGATTTCGCAAACCTGATTGTCAACTGTCGGTGTGGGGTCAGCTATTCCCTGCAAACTGAAATAGCCGTGATGGGTCAGATTGATGATTGTCTTCTTGTTGGCGGTTGCCTGGTATTTGATAATCAGTTCGTTGTCGTCAGTAAACGTGTAGGCTACCCACACAACAACTTCACCCGTGAATCCTTCCTCGCCATAGGAGCTGACATATTTCAGGACGATGGCGTGATCGTTGACTTGATTGGCTTCCCAGACGCGGGCGTGGAAACCGGTAGGACCACCGTGCAGGGCGTTGGGACCATTGTTGATGGCGAGTTGATATTCTTTGCCGTTGAGTTGGAACTTACCATCCTTGATGCGGTTGCCAAAGCGTCCGATGAGGGTTGACAGATAAGGTTCCGGTGAGTTGATGACATCCTGAATGTTGTCGTGTCCCTGAATAACGTTGGCCACGTTCCCATTTTTATCGGGAACCATGATGGCAACGATGGCACCTCCATAGTTTGTGACTGCAACTTCGTAACCGAAATTGTTCTTCAGAATATATAAATCGGTTTGCTTGCCATTGATAGTGGTCTGAAAATCAACACGTTTCAAACCACATAGGTTTTCTGTTTCTGTTGTGCTCATAATCTTCGGTCTTTATTTATGATAATAGATTGTTGCAAAGTAACGAAAAAATAACGAAAAAGACAAATGAATACACAAAAAAAGACCCGCATAGAGTTAAAAACATTTAATCGCGGGTGACGGAATGGATAATTCAAGGGATTCTGACGATCAAACAGCTGACAGGAAATCAGCCACAAGATAGCTGCTGCCTCCCACAAATATAAAATCGTCGGGTGATGCGTCAGCGATAGCTGCATGGTAGGCATCGGACACCTTATTATATATACGACCATTCAGCAGATGGGACTCTGCTTTTTGCGCAACTGTTTCTGCAGGAATGGCGCGATGGTTGTCGGCTTGTGTCCAATAGAAGACTGCATGTTTGGGCAGCAGTTCCATGACGGCATCAATGTCTTTGTCATCAACCATTCCGAAAACGATACGCAGTTGTCGGCAGGGTTCAGCGGCAATCTGCTTGCTGAGGTATTGCCATCCACCCACGTTGTGTCCTGTATCACAGATAACTTTCGGCCGTTCCTGAATGGTTTGCCAGCGTCCCATTAAACCTGTGTTCTTGCAAACATTGGCGAGGCCGTTCCTTATTGTCGTGGGAACGAGTGAGTGGGAGAGCGAGGGAACGAGGTTCGTTTTACTCTCTCGTAAGACTTTCAACGCAGTTAAAATCGTCTGTTTGTTGCGTGCTTGGTAGTCGCCTTTGAGTTCGAAATCAAGGTCGCTTCCCAGCTCATCTTCATCCTGGGCAAAGAATATCGGTGCATCGACTGCCTTTGCTTTTTCTTCAAAGACGGGACGGGTTTCATCGGTATATTCACCAATGACGACAGGCACACCATGCTTGATGATGCCGGCTTTCTCTGCAGCAATCTTTGCCAATGTGTCACCGAGGAATCCTGTGTGGTCGAAAGAAATGTTGGTGATGACGGATAGGATAGGGGTGATGATGTTGGTGCAGTCGAGACGTCCGCCAAGCCCCACTTCTATCACGGCAATATCTACTTGCTCATCGGCAAAATATTTGAAAGCTAACGCCGTTGTCAGTTCGAAGAAAGAAGGGTAGATGGGTGATGGGTGATGGGTGTTCCAATTGAGGAAATTATGTACGAAGTCAACAACATATTTCTCACTGATACGCTGTCCGTTGACACGGATTCGTTCACGGAAATCTACAAGGTGTGGAGAGGTGTAAAGACCAACCTTATATCCTGCTTCCTGCAAGATGGAAGCAATGGTGTGAGAACAGGAACCTTTGCCGTTTGTTCCTGCCACATGGATGGTTTGATATTGACGATGCGGATGACCATAATGCTTGTCCAATATCCATGTGTTTTCCAATCCTTCCTTATAAGCAGAAGCACCCACATGTTCGAAAACAGGGGTGCTATTGTATAGATATTCTATGGTCTCCTTGTATGTCATTGTTGACAGTTTTACAGTTGACGTTTTGCTGATTTATGAGAAGTAATTACGGAACTTCTGGAAGATACTCTGCTCTGTGGCTTTGTCGCCTTTGAAGTTGTCGCTGTCCTTGAACTGTTCAATGGCATTCTTCTCCTCTTTCGACAGTTCCTTCGGCACATAGACGCTGATGTTGACAATCAGGTCACCTTTTTCATTTCCATAGCCCTGTACAGGCTTTAGTCCTTTATCGCGCAGACGAAGTGTCTTACCAGGCTGTGTGCCAGGTTCTATCTTGATTTTGACGTTGTTTCCCTCGATAGTCGGAATTTCTACAACACCACCCAGCGCTGCTGTCGGGAAGTCGAGCAACAGATTATAGAGCAGGTTGTTGCCGTCGCGGATGAAGGTGTCGTTCGGTTCTTCTTCGATAAACACCTGAATGTCACCTGTGATTCCATTATGCTTGCCGGCATTACCTTTTCCTGGTACATTGACGACCATCCCTTCGGCTACACCTGCAGGAATATTGATTTCTACAACTTCCTCACCTTTGACAATACCTTCTCCGTGACAATGTTGACATTTATTTTTGATGATTTTACCTTCACCACCGCATACATGACAAGTTGTCTGTGTCTGCATCATACCGAAGATACTCTGTTTGGTACGTATTTCTACGCCCGAACCGTGGCAGTTCGGACAGGTCTCGCTTCCGCTACCAGCTTCAGCTCCTGTACCATGACAATGATCGCAGGTGACATCTTTGCGTACCTTGAATTTTTTCGTAACACCAGTTGAAATCTCTTGTAACGTGAGACGAACTTTCAGACGAAGGTCGGAACCGCGATATTGAGCAGGTTGGCGACGACCGCCGCCTCCGAATCCTCCGAATCCTTCAAAACCTCCATGTCCACCAAACACATCGCCAAACATCGAGAAGATATCATCCATCGAGAATCCTGCTCCTCCTCCGAATCCGCCGAATCCTCCCATATTGGGACCATCGAAGCCAAACTGGTCGTACTGCTGACGTTTCTGTGGGTCGTGCAGCACATCGTATGCTTCTGCTGCCTCCTTGAACTTTTCTTCTGCACTCTTGTCGTCAGGATTGCGGTCGGGGTGATATTTGATGGCTATCTTTCGATAGGCCTTCTTGATTTCGTCTTCTGTGGCGTTTTTGCTGACGCCCAGCACCTCATAGTAGTCTCTTTTCTGTGCCATTTCTTTATATTATTGGTTGCGAAAACATCGCAACATTCGGAACCTATTGTCCTACTGCTACTTTTGCATGACGGATGACTTTATCGTTCAGCGTATAGCCAGTCTGCACGCAGTCGATGACTTTCCCTTTCTTGTCGTCGCCCATACCAGGAACCATTGCGATAGCTTCGTGGAAATCGACATTGAAGTCTGCGTCATCGGTCTCAATCTTCTTGACGCCCAATCCTTCGAGTGTTTTAACGAACTTATGGAAGATAAGCTCCATACCTTCTTTGATGGCTTTCGGATCTTCCGTCTGGTCGGCAATCGCACGTTCAAAATCATCGAGAACGGGCAGTACAGCCGAAATAGTTTTTTCGCCTCCATTGAGAATCAGCTCAGCTTTTTCTTTCAGCGTTCGCTTCTTGTAGTTTTCAAATTCGGCGATGGTGCGTAACAACTGGTCGCGCAGTTTGGCATTTTCGTCCAGCGCAGCTTCCAGCGGATCTTTCTCGGTATCGTCTTCGGCATCGTCAGTCTCTTCGTCTTCAACAACAGAAACTTCCGGTTCTTCGATATCGTTCTCTACAGTAGCTCCTTCATTCTCAAGGGTCTCGCTACCGTCTTCTATTTTAATATTTTTTTCTTTCTTGCTCATAATTCTATTTGATTTGAAACTTTAAAGACCTTATAGACTTTAAAAATTCTCTTGCAAATATCGTGCCAATTACTCCTTACTCTCCATACATCTTAGCTTTCTGTTCCTTGATGCTTTCATCATAGATGTAGTCATCATAGGTCATCAGCTTGTCAATGGTACCATTGGGAGTCAGTTCGATAATGCGGTCGGCAACGGTATTGATGAACTCGTGGTCGTGGGAAGCAAAAAGAATGTTTCCCTTGAAGCCGATGAGGTTGTTGTTGAATGCCTGGATAGATTCCAAATCCAAATGGTTGGTTGGCGTGTCGAGGATGAGACAGTTGGCATTCTTCAACTGCATGCGTGCAATCATACAGCGCATCTTCTCGCCTCCAGAAAGTACGTTTACCTTCTTTTCTACTTCTTCCTGCTTGAAGAGCATACGACCGAGGAATCCCTTCATCATCACCTCGTTGCCTGTGCCATACTGACTCAGCCAATCCACGAGGTTGAGGTCACTCTGGAAGAATTCTGTATTGTCGAGTGGGAGGTAGGCAGTCGTGATGGTAACCCCCCATTTATAGGTACCTGCATCAGCCTCACGGTTGCCGTTGATAATTTCGAAGAGGGCAGTCATAGCCTTCGGGTTGTGGGAGAGGAATACCGTTTTCTGTCCTTTCTCGATATTGAACGACACATTGTCAAATAAAACAGTACCGTCGGCATCAACAGCTTTCAGTCCTTCCACTTCGAGAATCTGATTGCCCGGTTCACGTTCCATCTGGAAAATGATACCCGGATACTTACGTGTTGACGGTGTGATTTCTTCTACGTTCAGTTTCTCCAGCATCTTCTTACGGGATGTGGTCTGTTTTGATTTCGCTACATTCGCAGAGAAACGACGGATGAATTCTTCCAACTGTTTGCGTTTCTCGTCGGCTTTCATCTTCTGGTTCTGAGCCTGACGAAGTGCCAGCTGTGAACTTTCATACCAGAAGGAGTAGTTTCCAGAGAAAACTGTCACCTTGCCAAAGTCGATGTCAACTGTTTGGGTTGATACAGCATCCAGGAAGTGACGGTCGTGGCTGACCACCAGCACACACTGTTCCAGACTGCTGAGGTATTCCTCCAGCCATTGTACGGTGTCGAGGTCGAGGTCGTTGGTAGGCTCGTCCAGCAACAGGTTGTCAGGATGTCCGAAAAGTGCTTTGGCCAGCATCACGCGTACCTTTTCGTTGTTCGACAGTTCCGACATCATCTTGTAGTGCTGCGGCTCTTTCACACCAAGGTTCTGCAACAATTGTGCAGCTTCGCTCTCAGCTTCCCAGCCGTTCATCTCGGCAAATTTCAATTCCAGGTCGGCAGCACGGTTGCCGTCTTCCTCCGTCATCTCCTCTTTGGCGTAGAGTGCTTCGCGCTCCTTCATATTCTTCCAAAGTGGTTGGTGACCTTGCAGTACTGTATCCATTACTGAAAACGCATCAAACTTGAAGTGATCCTGTTCCAATACCGAAAGACGCTCACCTGGAGCCAGTTCAATGGTTCCCTTGTTGACCTCTAACTCTCCACTGATAGCTTTCAGCAGGGTAGATTTACCGGCACCGTTGGCACCGATGATTCCATAGATGTTTCCTGGCGTGAACTTGATGTTTACGTCTTTGTAGAGTACTCTTTTTCCGAATTGAATGGCAAGATTTGTAACTGTTATCATATTTGTCTAATACCTTATTTATTTTATGAGGGTGCAAAGGTAATGAAAACCGAAGACAATACAAAGAAAAAATTCATTTTCTTTTATTGTTGAGGTGCATTTTAGCTTATTTAAAGGTATGACTTTTTTATGAAACAGCCAAATCTATTTTGAATGGGGTTTTCGTGACTGGCATTCCGGACAGATTCCTTTGACAATCAGGTTGATGGAATGTACCGTATAACCTTTGGGTACATCCACTTGTGGCAACGGCATGTTGTCGAGACAGAAAGTTTGCTGGCAACGCTCGCAGTAGAAATGGGGATGCAGGTCTTCATCGTGGTTCGGATGATGACTGTGGCACAGTTCGTATTTTGCCCCTTCAATACTTTCTATGACATGTACCAAGCGGGTTTCCTTGAAGATATTCAGTGCACGAAAAATGTTTGATTTGTCGATGGACAGAATCTTTTGCTCCAGTTCAGCCAACGATAAGGGACGACTTGCTGCAGCCAAAGCTTTGACAATGACAATGCGGTTGGCTGTAGGCTTGATGCCGTGCAGTTCCAATAGTTGTGTACTTTTCTCTTCACTCATCGCCTGCAAAGGTAATTCTTTTTTTAGATTGAGGTGCATCTTTTTTCATAATATTTTCTTTGCCAAGTCTTTGAATTGAGTTATCTTTGCAAACAAAAAACGAAATTGATGCCAATGAAGGGGAAAAAAATCAAGTGCTTGTGGTTGTCTCTTTGCGTAGTCATATTGGCTATTCTGCCAAAGGATGCCAAAGCGCAAGGCGTTAACACGAACAAACAAACGTCACAACCGAAATCCATGCAGGAATGGCGTGCCGGTGAGACGGTGACCGCAGAGCAGGTGAAGGCATACGGAGAGTCAAACTGTTTCCATGCAGATCCTATTCCTGATGCAGTCTGGCAGCGCATGCAGGGTAAATCATACAAAGAGAATCCACATATCAAGCGTGCCGATTTGCGATATGTCCGTACGTTACATTGGGACTATGATGAGCAGATTCATATCGGGGAAATGGTTTGCAACAAGTCGATTGCCAACGATTTGGTTGATATCTTCCGTCAATTGTACAAAGCAAAATATCCCATAGAACGAATGGTGTTGCCTGATGTGTATGATGCAGATGACGAGCGACAGATGCGTGCCAACAACACTTCGTGTTTTTGTTACCGTACGGTGGCGAACTCCAAGAATCTTTCGAAGCATGCGCGAGGGTTGGCAGTGGACTTGAATACATTGTATAATCCATATTGTAAGAAACGTGCCGACGGAAGTTTTTTTGTACAGCCTGTCAACGCAGCAAAATACTGTGACCGCAGCAAGTCGTTCAAGTACAAAATAGACACCAACGATTTGGCATACAAACTTTTCAAGGCACATGGCTTTATCTGGGGAGGTAGCTGGAAGAGCCGTAAAGACTATCAGCATTTTGAAAAATGAAAAATAGGAATCAATACAATCAGCCGCAAGATCGTTACGACCACTATACGGTGAAAGAAGAAGCACCGCTGTTGGAGTGGTTGCTGAACCATTTGCAGCAGAGTCGTTCGAAAGTGAAGGCTACGCTTCAAGGCAGGGGCATCAAGGTGAACGGAAAGGTGGTCACCCAGTTCGATTTCCTCTTGCAGCCGGGAATGAAGATAGCTGTCAGTCAGACAAAGAAGAATGACCAGTTCAAAAGCCGCTATGTGAAGATCGTCTATGAAGACCGCTACTTGGTGGTGGTGGAAAAAAATATCGGTATTCTCTCGATGGCTGCAGGACATTCCTCGCTGAATGTGAAATCCGTGTTGGATGATTATTTCCGCAAGACCCGTCAGAACTGTACGGCACATGTGGTTCATCGTCTGGACCGGGATACCAGCGGCCTAATGATTTATGCCAAAGATATGACAACGGAACAGATTCTGGAACATGAATGGCACCAGATTGTTTACGATCGCCGCTATGTGGCTGTTGTCAGTGGAGAGATGGAAGACGATGAAGGAACGATTGCCAATTGGCTGAAAGACAACAAGGCGTATGTTACTTATTCGTCTCCTGTTGACAATGGCGGAAAATATGCCGTTACTCATTTCCACACATTAGCCCGCACGGCTGACCATTCCTTGGTGGAATACCGCTTGGAAACAGGTCGGAAGAATCAGATTCGTGTGCACTCAGCAGATATGGGACATCCTGTTTGCGGGGATGTAAAATACGGCAATGGAGACGATCCCATCCATCGTTTGTGTCTTCATGCCTATGTACTGTGTTTCTATCATCCTGTAACACATCAACGTATGGAGTTTGAGACACCTGTTCCCAATGATTTTAAATTTATTATGAATAACAAGTAAAATGGATAATTTCGGATATTACATAGGATTACTAATCGCATTGGTGGTGGGCATCCTGCTCATCAAAAAGGTGGCAAGTTGTCTGTTCCGTACAGTTGTAACCGTCATCCTTATCGTCATCTTTGCAGTCGTGCTACATTATCTAGGGTACTTCTAAATTTAGGAGTTCAAGGAGACAGGGAGTTCAAGGAGAACAAGGATTTTTAAAGGTCCAAAGAGTTCAAGGATTTTTTTCCTCTTCAAATAATTTGTCGAAGAGTGGACGCAAGTGGTTTGGCTCTTCGATATAGGCTCGTATCTCGTTGAGCTGTTTGGCATTGGGTGAGTTTGGTAACCACAATTTAATATAGCCATGCGATGAATATTTGTTTTGCATGTGCTCCATAAACCGTTCCCATTGTTCCTCCTTCGATTTTTCTGGATAATGACTGATGCCAAACTGGATGGTACGACGGAAGACCGTTTCTGGCTCAAGGTTGCGGTCAGCCTCTGCCACAATCTTTCCGTAGATGCTGCGGGGAGCATGACTCGCAGAAGCACGATGGTCTTCAACGGCTTCCTTCATTAACTTGATTTGGTCAGCAGAGAACCAGCGTTTCAATCGGGCGTCAGCCATCAGGATTTTTCCACTGGTAAGATGATGAATGGCGCGTGGACCTTCTAATCCCAAGTCGTGATAGGCAGCAATGGTATAGGCCATATCAATGTCTGCCCCCAGCATCTTCGCCAATTCTACAGAGCGTTTAATGACACTTGTGGCATGCGACAGGTTGTGTGCCTTGTCGAATTCCGCGTAACGAGGCAAGATGGATGTTTCAATAAACTCCATCAGGTCGAGGCTTACGTATTGGTGCGTGCTGTTCATTGTTTCAAAGTTGTTTTCTATCGGGCTTAACCTCTTAACTTTTTATCTTCCTTAACTTCTTAACTTCTAACATTGAATTAGTTAAAGAAGTTCCAGCTGATACCGAAACGGAACAGGCGTGTGTTCAGCGGATAGTGAGGTGTGAGGAAATAGTTTCCGCCATCACTGTAGTTCACGTGACTCAGCATCACGAAGAATCGTGTGTGCTTCAAGTGGAAGTTTGCATAGACGTTGACCAATGGGTAATTGCCCACTTTCACGCGGCTTGCTTCCGTCTCCTGAATGGCAAACTGTCCCAGTCCGGGTGAGTAGTCGGGTGCATAATAGCTGGTGAAATAGCGCATGTCGGCACCCAAGTCGCATTTCAACACACGTGCAATCTTAAAGCGCAGATACAGGTTGGTATAAATATTCAGAGCCGGCACAGGCAGGATGTCTTCCTTGGTGCTATGCTGATAGGTGATTTCGTTTTCCCAGTTGACGATGCCCAATGTGAAATCTTGTTTTAATTGTAATGTCAACAGACTGATGGCATCGCTACACTGTCGTACAGCAATGGTGTTATTGGCGCGTGAGTAGTCACTGGTCACGTCGTATCCCATTCCGAAGTACGTGTAGTTCTTGATTTCATCGAAAGCCACCCGCAGTTGTGTTCGTGTACGCTTGAGCGAGAAGAGACCTTCCAATCGTGTATGTGTGATATTCGACAAGTCATCATGGTCCCACCAGTAGTGCTTGGAATGATAGGTTGAATAGTAGAATTCCGGCTGGTGGATATAGAAGATACCTTTGGCAGCCAACTGTACGGTGTCACCAAAAAGTTTGAAGTTCACATCAGCGTTTGCATCCAATTCCACATCTCCCGCATCATCACCGACAACACCGATATCAGCCAGAACATTATAGTGAATCGTCTTTCCGAGCGTCTTACTGAGTTGTCCACCGATGTTGAATGCATTTTCATTGTAGGATGTCCAACCGTTCTGGTCGTTGGGTAGGGTAAAATGACGGATGTCGTAAGAGGCAAAGAGTTTGATACCGGCTTTCGCCCATTTGTTGAAACCTTCCAGCAGGGCAACGGCAAACGTATTCTTCAACTCCCAATGTTTGGTCTTGTCATAGATAGAGTCACCTTGGAATATATTCGGCGTATTATCATAGTTGTTCAGATAATATCCTGTAGGTGTTGCGTAAGCCTGATAGATACGCTTGTAGTTGTCGAATTTTACCGTGTGAATGAAACTGGTAACAGGTACGTATTCATCCTTCATCCATTCCTCTTCTGCTGCTGGAGGAAGTGCTTGTGCAGCAAGCAGACTGTCGGCTTGCTCCTTGCTGTCAACGGTGATACGGTTGTCGGCTTTGTCGCGAGATGCGTTTCCTATTGGTTCCTCACCAGCAATGACCGCATTTACAGGGCGCCCCTTCATCGCCTGTTCCTTGTCGTATTCTTTTTCATCGAAGGTCCTTCCGTCACGCTTGGCATTTTTCTGAGCCTTTTCCTTCGCTTCCTCTGCCGCATTCTCTTTTTGGGATTCAATGGCAAACTTTCGTGCCCTGATTTCATCTTCCGTCATCTTAACCTTTCTGGTGAAGCCTAAACTGTAACGGTGGTTGAAGAAGATATGCTGGTTGTCATTACGGTTCCAGTTCTGGCTGAGAACCGTAGGAATTTCCTCCTCCGAGTAGCTTTCCTGCGTCGTCTCCGGATGCTTCACATAGTCATCGTTGGTGATACCACCGTTTTCCGACAGTTTCATATGGTTGGTTGACATCAGCAGGTGAGCCTGATAGCGTTCACCCAGATAAGACCCAAACATTGTGTAGTCAAAGAACGACGCCTGTTGGTTGGAGTAGTAGCCTCGTTGGTACAAATAGTCGAACTTGAAGCCGAAGCCCAAGCGCTTACCTGCATTTACCGCAAAGAATGCTTTGAAGTGGTCTTCACCATTAGTGTGGTTACCGCAGGTGTTGTACGACAGATTGGTAATGGGGGAGAGGGTGTTGGTGAAATGGAAGTCCTGAACGGGTGTCAGGAAATAAGTGTATGGGTGAGTGAACAGGAAGTCGGTATCACCGAATTCTCTGTCAATGAAGATACGGTTCAGGCGTGGGGAGCCGAGACTTCCCAATGTGTTGTATTCTCCACGCAGTCCTGTTGTGAAGATACTGTTCATATACATGTGACTGACAGTATCAGGTTCCGTAAAAGTACGGTCGCCAAAACGCTCGTCAATCGTCCATACCTTCAAGCCTTTCGGAATCTCCTTGTGCTGACTCTGAATACTGTCAGACCTTCCGAAATTCTTGTTGTTTGTGGAGGAAGACAGCGGGTCGTCTTCGTCAAATTGTCTAAAATCCTGTGCAGTAGCAATTCTCATGATGGTGGTCATGAGCATTAAGATAAGATATCGTTTGTTCATTTATGAAGCATTCGTAAAATTGATTCTGCCATCTTGAAAACGACAGCAGTAAGGAAGATAAGCAGCGCCATTGTCTGATTTTCGCTGAAGAAATAGACACATGCTCCTGCAATGACGGCAAGGATGAAAATCAGATTTAGTATCTGACGGATTTTGAAGACGAGATCTTTGTTCATTTCACGGCCTCCTCCATATTCTTGAAGATTTCGTTCTTGCGGTCAATGGTCTTGCGACGGAACTTTCCAGATATAGGCAACAGTTTCGTGTGCTTCTTGTTGACGGCATATTTGTCTGTGATCCATTCCTCTGCTTTATAGGTTTCAGGTTTTCCACCGACCTCATATACATAGCTTAGGCGACTCATTGTAACCTCTACGCTTCCATTGGTGCAGTTTACCTGCAACAAGTATGAGAACTTGGTACGATCCAGTGAGATAAAGTTCTGCGAGAATACCAGCCACTCCTGGAAGGTGGCAGCGATGGAGTGCTGCTTCTCGTTGACAATGGCAACTTTGCTGCGCTCCAGCTGGTTCTCTTCATGTGTCATATTGTCAAGGAAGGTAAACATTGTGTCGTACAATTGCTTGGCTGTTTTGCCTGGAGCGGAAATACGATAGGTCCATTGTACCTCGCCATCAACAACAGGAACGGCATTGTCCACTAAATAGGGAGCATTCTTTTCCAATTTCTCGTTTTTCTCTATTTCCTTTGCTTGTTTCTGAGAAGTGGTTGTTGTGATGTCTTTCTTGGTTTCAGGAACTACCCAGTCGTTATTTGTTTCAGGAACAGTCCATCCATCTTTTGTTTCCACAGCTTTCTTGGCTTCTTCGGCTTTTTTAGCTTCCTCGACTTTTTTAGCTTCCTCGGCTTTTCTTGCCGCGTCTGCTTTTTGGGCTTCCTGTTGTGCTTTCTTGGCTTGTTCCAGTTCTGCTTGTTCAGCTTTCTTAGCTTCTATGGCTGCTTTTTCAGCCGCTTCCTGAGCCTCACGAGCAGCTTTTTGTGCAGCCTCGGCAGCTTCTTGAGCTGCTTTTGCCTTCGCTGCTGCTTCAGCCTGCAATTCTGCAACACGGTCGGTTTGTGATTTTGTTATTTCATTTTGCGCCATCATTGTGAGGGGCAAACACATCAATCCGATAATCAATATCTTTTTCATATTTTGCACAATTAAAATTTTCAACTGGCAAATTTACAAAATATCGATAGAATGTCAAACGATTAAACATTCATTAACCATAATAATGTGTTTTGTTGTGCATAAATTTTGTCTTTTACGTACTAAAACGTATCTTTGCACTCACAAAGACTAGGTACATGAATGCAGAGATGATGAAAAACGGACGTCCGCATGTGGCGATCGTTGATACCAATACACTGGCGTCGATGGGTTTGAGGCAGATGCTTCAAACCGTGATGCCCATCATGCAAATTGATGTTTTCTCATCCTTGGAGCAGCTGCGGCAGGTAGGTATGGAGAAGTATTTTCATTATTTCGTTGCGATGTCTGTCGTGTTGGAGAATCGTCAGTTTTTCTTGACATATCGTCGTCAAACGATTGTGTTGACAATGACGACAGATCCGAATGCTCAGTTATCGGATTTTCATTGTCTCTGTGTGCAAGTTCCAGAAGAGGAGTTGGTAAGAACGTTACTTCTGATGGTGCAAGGTGCTCACGGTGGTGGTCGAAACCTTCCGCCAATGCCTAAGGCGACTCAGTCTAAAATCTTATCAGACAGAGAGATAGAAGTTCTTTCATTAATAGCACAAGGATATATAAACAAAGAAATCGCCGACATGTTGCATATCAGCATCACCACTGTCATTACTCATCGCAAGAACATCATGGAGAAACTGGACATGAAGAGCGTTTCGTCATTAACCATCTATGCTGTCATGAACGGTTATGTTGATATCCACAATATATAGAAATACATTTACCATTTCTTGCAAAAATATGATACAACTATGAGAAAGTTTCTATGGATGGTTGCAGTAGCCATGATGACTGCTCTCAGTGCTCAGGCGCAGAAAATTGTTGTGATGGACGATGATGGATACGGCATTCCCCTGGTCAGTGTGCAAACCGAGGATGGCATCCTCATCGGTATGACAGACCTGAATGGTGAGCTGGCAGACGTCAAGGGTGCTGCGAAGGTGGCTGTCACCCATGTGGCATACAAGCCAAAACTGGTGACTGTCAGCTCGTTACAGAATGGACGCATTATATTGGAGAGTGTGGACTTTGGCTTGAACGAGGTTGTCGTGAAGCCCAAACCCTATCTCTATGTGGAATACTATTTCCGCGCCTTCAGCTATATCGACGACTCGTTGCGTGTCTATACGGCAGGCATCATACCTGTGGGTCACGAGATACAAAATAAGTACAAAGGAAAAACTCACGGTGTGTGGGCATTCGGAGGTGCTGCCAACAAGGCGCTCACATGGAACACACAAGATTTGCAAATTCTGGGCGAGAAAGCTGCAAAACAAGCCGCATCGTCCATAGAGCAGTCAATACGTCGTAACAAGAAATTCCAGGACTACTATAAGATTGGTTTCGAGGCTGATGGTGAGAACAAATGGTTGGTCAAAAATCCCGAGGGTGTGGTGGGAAATATCATCCATGATGACGGTATGTCTATCACCACGCTTGATGGTGGCCGGACCCAAATTTATGCCAACAAGGTGAACGGCGAGGATAAACAGGCAAAAGTCCGTGAGGAAAAGAACTACACCTATCAATATACGGAGATATTCAAGCTTGACGATGAAGGGAAAGTGCAACGCCAGAACTTTGTGATGGCAGTAGATCACTGGGAACATGACGCGAAGAAAGGAAAGAAAATCACGATTCTATACCTCTATGCCACCGACAAAGCCTATTATGACGAAAAAGAATTCAAAGAACGTTGCAAGGAACTGAACAAAGGCCGTTCGGGTGATATGAGTCTCAGCGAACTGGCTGAATATGAGCGTGCCCACAATATCCCAGCCCTCAGTACAGAACAGCTGAAAGCCATCCAGACGCTGACGAAGCAGACGGGCATGAAAAAGTAGCAGATCTAAAATACAAATCTTTATAAATAAACCTTGCAATGATGAGAAAGATGACGATGATGACGCTGGCACTTGCTATGACAGCGTGTGCTTCAGCGCAACAGACGAGTGAGAACAACGATGCACAGACTGCCATCAACAACATTATGACGCGTACCAGTGTTCGTAACTACACTTCTGAGACGGTATCGAAGGAGAACATTGAGACGATGCTTCGTGCAGGAATGGCGGCACCGACAGCTGTAAACAGACAACCTTGGCACTTCGTGGTGGTTACCGACCGAGAAAAATTGAATGCGCTTGCTGAAGCCAATCGTGGTTCAGGAATGGCTGCTAAAGCTCCGTTGGTCATTGTGGTTTGCGGCAACATGGAGAAAGCGCTTGAAGGAACGGGGCGTGGATTCTGGATTCAAGACTGTTCGGCAGCAACAGAGAATATCCTGCTGGCTGCCCATGCGCTGGGATTAGGTGCTGTGTGGACGGGACTTTATCCGAATGAGGAACGGTCAAATGCGGTTCGCAAGTTACTGAAGGCTCCAGAAAACATTGTGCCCCTTTGTACAATCGTTATTGGACATCCACAGGAACCTGCACAGCCGAAAAACAAATGGAATCCAGATAACGTCTCATATAATGAATATTAACGACAAATGTGTCTCATGGTTTGTCCGTAGGAAATCTGATAACAAAAAAGACCACGATTGTGGTCTTTTTTAGTTTCTGTTTGTATTCTTCTTGAATTATGAATTCATGGAAAGGAGGAACTCGTCGTTGTCCTTGGTCTTTTCCATTCGGTCGTGAATAGTGTTCATGGCCTCTATCGGATTCATATCAGATATATACTTGCGGAGAATCCACATACGGTCGAGCGTTGTCTTGTCCTGCAGCAGGTCGTCGCGACGCGTACTTGACTGTACGAGGTTAACGGCGGGGAAGATACGCTTGTTGGACAATGAACGGTCGAGCTGAATCTCAGAGTTACCGGTTCCCTTGAATTCCTCAAAGATAACTTCATCCATCTTGGAACCTGTATCAACAAGAGCTGTGGCTATGATGGTGAGTGAACCGCCGCCTTCGATGTTACGGGCTGCACCAAAGAAACGCTTCGGTTTCTGCAGGGCGTTAGCATCAACACCACCTGTAAGCACTTTTCCGCTCGCAGGAGCAACGGTGTTATAAGCACGAGCCAAACGAGTGATAGAGTCGAGGAATATTACCACATCGTGACCGCATTCCACCATGCGCTTTGCCTTCTCCAAAACGATGCCGGCAATCTTTACGTGACGCTCAGCAGGTTCGTCAAAAGTTGATGCGATAACCTCTGCGTTTACAGTACGTGCCATATCGGTAACCTCTTCAGGACGCTCGTCGATGAGCAGCATCATGATATAAGCCTCCGGATGGTTAGCTGCGATGGCGTTGGCGACATCCTTCATCAAGATAGTCTTACCCGTTTTCGGTTGAGCCACAATCAGGGCACGCTGTCCTTTACCAATCGGTGAGAAGAGATCGACGATGCGCGTACTCATATTGGTGGTTTTCATATCACCGCAGAGGGTAAACTTCTCATCAGGGAATAGAGGCGTGAGGTGTTCGAAGGGGATGCGGTCGCGCACTTCCGATGTGAGTCGTCCGTTGATTTTGTCGATGCTGGTCAGTGGGAAATACTTCTCGCCATCGTGTGGCGGACGCACATGACACTCAACCACATCGCCTGTCTTCAAGTTATAACGTTTGATCTGGTTGGTGGAAACATATACATCATCGGGTGAAGACAGGTAGTTGTAGTCGCTTGAACGCAAGAATCCATAACCATCTTGCATCACTTCCAGTACACCGTTGGCAGCTATCAGGTCTTCAAAGTTATAGGCTGGCGCCTTCTGTGGCTTTGTGCTTGTCTGATAATCATTTGACATCGAGGCAACAGGTGTTGTCGGATTGTCGAAAATATCAAACGAGGGCATTGCTCCCTGGTCTTCGATAGGCAGGTCAACGATGGTAATGAAGTCGGTACCATCACCAGGATCGCCTTCCCAGATGCCATTGGCGATAGCTGTACGACTTTCTGCTTCTGCCTCGTTGTGTGCATTTACCTTTGCCTGCAACTGTGCAAGGAGATTTGTGTCGTTGCTTTCATCACCGTTGCTACCGCTACCAAAGGCTGCTTCAGGAACGAATGGCTCCTCGGCAGGAGTCTCTTCTGCAACCGGTTCCTCGTTTTCGGCAGCAGCAGTTTCAGCAGCTTCAGCAGCTTTTCGTGCCTCTTCTGCAGCAGCAATCGCAGCCAATTCAGCTTTCGACTTACGACCTCTTTTCTTGGGTGCTGGTTTTTCTACAGGAACCTCTGCCGGTTCAACGGCAACAGGAACTTCAGCGGATTCTTCTGCATTTTCGGTTTTCTTCGCTGTTGTCTTCCTGGTCTTTTTCTTCTCAGGTTCAGCAGGTACCTCATCCTTGAACAAAGGCATTGCCTCGGCAGAAGGCTTGTTCTTCTTTACATCAAAGTTCTCGCCTTCCTTACCATTCACACTATAAACACGATCGGTATCTTTCTTGGCAATACGGGTTCTCTTGCGTTTCGGTGCTGAAACGGCAGCAATAGCCTGTTTGTCAAGAATTGCATATATAATCGTCTCCTTGTCGTCGGACGGTTTGTATTCAGCTTCCATTTGCTGTGCAATACTCTCAAGCTCAGGAATATCCTTTGCTAATAAATCTTCTTTGCTTAACATCTAAAATTGTATAAAAAATTGTGATTGAATAAAGGCGTTTTCAGAATGTAAACACCTTCTGCGTGTTTGATAACGGGTGCAAAAGTACAAATAATTATTGAGAATTGAGAATTGAGAATTGAGAATATTTCTTTTCTTAACATTGTTTAGCAATATTCTTCCTTCTCACTCCCACATCTTACTTTTTAAATCTCAATTCCCAGAATGCGACAGCAGAGGCGGCAGCAACATTCAGAGAATCGACTTGATGTGACATTGGGATGCGCGCCACATAGTCGGCCTGGGCGATGACTTCGGTGGGAAGTCCGTCGCCTTCGGTTCCGAGTATGATAGCTAATCGCATTTCTTTGGCAAAGACGGGATGGTTGATGGGCAGAGACACGTCGGTGAGGGCCATCGCTACCGTTCGGAAGTTGTATTGTGTGGATAATGTTTCAATTGGTTCATCCAACCACGTCCATGGAACCAGAAAGACGGATCCCATCGATACACGAACGGCTCGACGGTTGAGCGGGTCACAACTGTCGGGTGTGATTAGGATTCCGTCGATGCCTAAAGCGGCAGCAGAACGGAAGATGGCTCCGATGTTCGTGGTATCGACAACACCTTTGATGACAGCCAAACGATGAGCATCAGCACAGATGTCTTGAAGGGTAGGGAACTGTGGCCGACGCATTGCACAGAGTACCCCTCGTGTCAACGTATAGCCTGTGAGTTGCGCCAGCAGTTCTCTGTTCCCCGTATAAATAGGTATATCTCCGCAACGTGTGATAAGAGCTGCTGCATCGCCCGTGATATGCTTTTTTTCGCAAAGTAGGGCTACTGGGGTGAAGCCCGCATCGAGTGCCACATGAATAACTTTCGGACTCTCCGCAATGAAGATGCCTGCTGAGGTTTCTTTCTTATTGCGCAGTTGTGCTTCGGTCAGTCGGCAGAAGATGTCAATACCAGGATGGTCGAGGGATGTGATTTGTATGATAGGCATGGGGAATTTTTATATATCAGAAAGTTCCAGCCAGCGCATGGATTTTTCATCAAGTTCTTCTTGCAGTTTGGGAAGCCGTTTGCTTTTCTCAGTCAGTTCGTCAATAGAAAGTGTACCGCTACAAAGTTCTTCCTCTAACTGTTTCTTTTCTGTTTCGAGTGATTCAATATCGATCTCCAACTGTTCCATCTCACGCTTTTCCTTGTAGGATAGCTTGCGCTTGGAAGAGGAGTCGCCTCCGGCTTTCATCTTAGGAGAAGAGACTTGAGGATCACTTCGGTTCTCTTTGGGTTGCGAGGGACGAGGAAGTGCTTTCATCCACTCTCTGTATTGCGTGTAGTTGCCAGGAAAGTCTTGTATGATACCATCGCCTTTGAAGATTAGCAGATGATCTACGACCTTATCCATAAAATAACGGTCGTGGCTAACGATAATAACGCAGCCAGGAAAGTCTTGCAGGTATTCCTCCAGCACCTGTAGGGTTTGAATATCGAGGTCGTTAGTAGGTTCGTCGAGCACAAGGAAATTGGGATTGCGCATGAGAACGGTGCATAGGTACAGTTTCCTTTTTTCACCGCCGCTGAGGGTGTTGACGTAATTATACTGCTGTTCCGGAGAAAAAAGGAAGTGCTGTAAAAACTGTGATGCTGAAAGATGCCGCCCGCCACCAATGTCAATGTAGTCGGCAATAGCTCTGACCACATCGATGACTTTCTGATCATCACGGAACTGAAGACCTTCTTGTGAGAAATAACCAAACCGAACCGTTTCGCCAATATCGAATCGTCCACTGTCAGGAGCTACTTCTCCCAACAGCATCTTGATAAAGGTGGATTTTCCCGTACCGTTGTTTCCAACAATACCCATCTTCTCGAAGCGGGCGAAATTGTAATAGAAGTTTTTTACAATAGTAATAGGTGCTGAGGACTTAGTGATTGATGCTGGGAAACTCTTGCTGACGTATTGACATTCGAAAATCTTGGAGCCGATATACACTTTATTAGCTTTCAGCCGAATCTGTCGTTCCTCGATGCGTTGTTTCGCCACCTTTTCCAGTTCGTAGAACGCCTCTTCGCGATAGCGGGCCTTATGTCCACGAGCCTGTGGCATACGGCGCATCCATTCTAATTCCGTACGATAGAGATTATTGGCGCGAGCGATTTCGGCTCGTGTATTGTCAATACGTTCCTGCCGTTTCTCTAAGAAATAAGTGTAGTTGCCTCGGTAGGTATAGATGGTGCGATTGTCGAGTTCTAGAATGAGATTACAGACGCGATCAAGGAAGAAACGGTCGTGCGTCACCATCAGCAGAGTCTTATTGCCGCGTGACAAAAATCCTTCCAGCCATTCAATCATTTCGAGGTCCAGATGGTTGGTCGGTTCATCTAGAATGAGAAAGTCGGGTTCCGTGATGAGCACATTGGCAAGAGCCACGCGTTTCTGCTGACCACCAGACAATTGTCCCATCGGCTGGTTCAGGTCTTTGATTTTCAGCTGAGTGAGAATCTGCTTCGCTTTCAGCACCTTTTCCGGATTTCCTTGGTGGTTGAAACAGGCATCCAACACACTTTCTTCCGGATCAAACACAGGTGCCTGTTCCAAATAACCGATACGCAGGTCGTTGCGGTAGATAATGCTTCCGTCGTCATATCCGTCCTTACCTGTGAGTACGGAAAGGAGTGTTGACTTACCTGTTCCGTTTTGTGCGATGAGTCCTACTCGTTGTCCTTCAGCAATGGAAAACGATATCTGGTCGAAGAGCACCAATGCGCCAAACGATTTGGTAAGTTTCTGGACATCAAGATAAGGAGTGGGCATAATTTAATGCGTAAAGCTTAATTATTTGTCAAGCGAATTGTTGATTTTTTCTATGTAATCGAGGACCTCATCTCGACCGGATTTCTTATCAGAACTGGTGATGAAATAGGGTGGAAGCTCCTCCCACGCATCTTTCAAGGTGTTCATCCATAAGAGTACGTTCGACTTTGCTTTCGACGGCGACAGCTTGTCGGCTTTGGTGAAAACGATAGAGAAGGGAATGCCACTCATGCCCAGCCAATCAATAAATTCACGGTCATTTTTCTGTTGTTCGTGACGGATATCGATGAGTACAAACACATTCACCAATTGCTGGCGCTGCAGGATATAGCCACGAATCATCTGGTCGAGTTGTTGCTGTACGCTCTTAGACCGTTTGGCAAATCCGTATCCTGGCAAGTCAACCAGATACCATTCATCATTGATGATGAAATGGTTGATGAGGAGTGTTTTTCCTGGTGTTGCACTCGTCTTTGCCAATCCTTTATGGTTGCAAAGCATGTTAATGAGACTTGATTTGCCCACATTGGAGCGTCCGATGAAGGCATATTCTGGCTTTCCGTCCTTGGGACACATCGATTCGCGTGGTGCTGATATAACGAATTCAGATTTTTTGATAATCATATGAATATGGTTTTATTTTGCAAAGATAATAAAAATATGTCGGTCATTTTGTTCTTCAACCATTTTTTTTCTATATCTTTGCATATTAAATAATAAAATAAGGTCATGAAAGAAATCAGTTGGGGATTCATTGGCTGCGGCGATGTCACAGAAAGAAAGTCAGGACCGGCCTTCAATGAAGTGGAAGGGTCGCACATAGAAGCTGTGATGAGTCGCAGCGAACAGCGTGCCCGTTCGTATGCAGAACGACATGGTATCAGGCGATGGTACACAGATGCGTTGGAACTCATCAACGACTCGGAGGTCAATGCCATCTATATAGCTACGCCTCCTTCATCGCATGCCACCTACGCGATTATGGCGATGCAGGCAGGAAAACCTGTATATGTGGAAAAGCCTTTGGCATCGACGTATGACGACTGTGTACGCATCAATCGCATTAGCGAACAAACAGGTGTACCTTGTTATGTAGCTTACTACAGACGATATCTTCCATATTTCCAAAAGGTGAAAGAACTGATTGAAAACGGCTCAATCGGCAAGGTGATGACCGTACAGGTTCGCTATTCCTGTCCGCCGCGCGAGGAGGATTTTGCCAAAAATGGCCGATTGCCTTGGCGTGTGCAACCCCAGCTTGCAGGTGGAGGATACTTCTATGATATGGCTCCTCACCAGATAGACATTCTGCAGGAGTTGTTTGGCATCATCATTCGTGCGCACGGCTATTATGCCAATCGTAGAGGTTTATATGAAGCCGAAGATACGGTGAGTGCCGTATTCAGTTTTGAAAGTGGTATTCACGGCAGCGGTTCCTGGTGCTTCGTGGGTCATGAGAGTGCGCAAGAAGATTGCATAGAGGTGATTGGTGACAAGGGGGTATTATGTTTCTCGGTGTTTAACTTCGAACCGATACAACTTCATACGAACGGGGGAACTACTACCATTGAAGTTCCCAACCCGGCATTTGTACAACTGCCGCTGATTCGTGCTGTGACGGAAGCGCTGCAGGGGTTTGGCATTTGTACATGTACAAGTGTGAGTGCTACTCCTGTGAACTGGGTCCTTGACCGAACGTTGGGAAAGTTTTGAATAATGCTTAATGATCGTGATAGCGAATAAAACATATCGTATCTGTCTCTGCTGTTGTTTGTCATTGATGATGACGACAGCTATTGGTGCCTCTATACCGGAAGACAGTGATACGATTGTCGTCGATTCGCTTTTGCCAACGCTAACATTTTCCCAACCACAATGGCAACATCCCGATAGCGTCAAGAAACCCTCTTTCTTAAAGAAAGTGGGTAAGACCATCGGAAAGTTTTTCAAGGAATTTACCGATATTGATACAACGTATATCGAACCACAACGTTTCGATTTTACGGCAATGATTCAGAACACGAACAGTTATGAAGTGTATCGTGTAAATACGGAATCTGGACAAAGTTATGCGTTCGCGCCTGAACCCAGCATTCGTATTGGTCCTTATTTCGGTTGGCGATGGGCTTTCTTCGGTTACACACTTGACGTCCGGAATATCCATGTATCTCATGGTAAGACTACCAGCAAACAGTACGACATGAGTCTTTATACCTCTATGTTAGGGGTTGACTTTTATTTTCGGGATGTTGGTGACGACTTTAAATTTCGTGATATTGACTTAGGACCCGGCATCGATGCGTCGCGATTGGAAGGGCTTGAATTCAAGGGTGTGAAGTCAACGGTTAAGGGTATCAACATGTACTATGTGTTCAACCATAGGAGATTCTCTTACCCTGCAGCCTTCGCACAATCAACTGTTCAGCGTCGAAGTGCTGGTACACCTATTGCCGGTATTTCATATACCCGTCATAAGCTATCAGTTGATTTTGAACGTTTGGATCAGTTTTTCAAGGAGCATCTTCCGGATATAGAGGTTCCCATCGATACGGCTCTCCGATTCGGAACTGTTAAATACATTGATGTTGCATTTACAGGAGGATATGCTTACAACTGGGTGTTTGCCAAAAACTGGCTCATGGCTACATCCTTGTCCGTTGGATTAGGCTACAAACGTTCATCAGGAGACCTGAAAGAACACGGTTTCTCTTTCCGTAATTTCTCCTTCAACAAACTTAATATAGACGGTATAGGGCGCATGGGAATTGTCTATAATAATACACGCTGGTTTGCTGGTATCAGCGGCATCCTGCATGTATATAATTATCACAAGAGTACGTTCTCTACCAACAATCTTTTTGGAAGTGTTAACATCTACTTTGGTGTAAACTTTGGCAGAAAGAAGGAATATCGTTGGATGGGGAAGAAGAAATAATCAATTCACAATTCATAATTCACAATGTATCATTATCAATTCAAGTACATCACCTTATTTATTATTATGTTTGTCTTTTCATCTGTAGGTTTTGCACAGAAGAAAGATTCGGTATTGGTAGTGAAAATACTGTCTGAGATGAATGGACAACAGAAAAAGATGAGTGGGGCAGAGTTGTTCCTTCAGATTGCACGTCGTTTCATTGGTTTCCCGTATGTGGGACATACACTCGATCGAACAGACGACGAGCGGCTGGTTGTCAACTTGTACGAGGTGGATTGTACAACGTTTCTTGAGTATGCTTTAGCGCTTACGCAATGTGTGAAAGCTGGTAAAACAGATTTTGCTGCGTTCAAAAAAACTTTGCAAGATATCCGTTATCGGGATGGACAACTGGCATACGAGAACCGTTTGCATTATTATCAATGGTGGGTGACGGATAATGCCCGAATGGGATTTGTGAAAGAGATAGATTGTCCGAATCCTCCGTTTACGGCTGTTCAGAAACTGAAGATTAATTACATGAGCAGTAACCCAAACCTTTATGATATGTTGCGTCATCATCCGGAACGTGTGGCTGCTTTGAAGACAATAGAAGATGCAACGAATGGCACAGCTGTTCGTTATATCCCTAAGGCATCAGTTAAAAATACACAACTGCTTCGTGAGACAATTCATGATGGTGATATTTTAGCATTGGTAACAAATAAGAAAAACCTGGATACCACCCATTTGGGTATAGCTGTTTGGAAGAGCGACGGGTTGCATTTGCTCAATGCTTCGTCGATACATAAAAAAGTCGTAGAAGAACCGATGCTCCTCTACGACTATCTGGCTCGCCGTCAATACCTGATTGGTATTCGCGTTGCGAGGGTCTTATGAAAACTTCTTATCTGTTTAGAAATTTACAAGAAGCATTGATGTTACTGGTGATGGTCTCACCAAACATATCCATGTTGTAGGTCATCTTGGATTCCTGAAGCCAACTGTTCTTTTGGAACAAATAGGTATCTTCACCATCGAGCACAATCTTCGCCATTCCCATTGCGGCAATCTGATCGTACTGAGCCTTGATCATAGCTGCCTGATCAGCAGGAAGTCCGGCTTTGTCAATTTGTTCCATAAACATCGTCTTCACTTCTTCATTTGACATAGCGCATTCACTCTTGCCGATAACTGTCAGTTTGCCCATCATGGGAGTTACTTGATAGGTGGTATTGATCTTGATTCCGCGCTCCACATTTGATTCTACGTCGCCTGTCTTCAAGGTCTTACCATAAAGCGCAAAGAAGCCCGTAGCTTGGTCGGCATCGTCCAACAGTTTTTCTTCGGTCAACTGATTAATCATCGCGTCAATCATATTCTCTTTCGACATTTGCTCGAAAAACTCAGGATTATCTGCTGCCATCTCCTCTACCATATTCTTGCAGTATGCAGCGCAAACATTCTTCACATCAACATAGTTTATCAACTTAATGGGTTTGCCATTCAAGTCGGTTTTGATGATAAGTGTTACACCTTTCTGCATAGATAATGTCTGGAAAATAACATCGTCAGCAACGTCGCCTTCTGTTGTCAGGTCCGTCATCGTAGTTTTGATGATATAACCGTCAGCTTGCACATCCTGTACCACATAATTGGTTTCGGCTTTCATCTTGGATTCTACATCTTTACCGGCATGCATTAATATTGTTGATGCATATACGGCAGAATCTCCCTTTTGGAAGTTTGCTTTGATTTGTGTCTGCGCATTGCCAACCATACAGGTTGCAAACAATGCCAAAGAAAAAATAATCTTTTTCATTTTGTTTATTTTTAATATGATCTTGCAATTATTACACGGTATTTTGCAGGTTTACCGCTTACCATATCAGTACCAGGAGTCTGTTCAAACATAAATGGTACGCAGCGGATAGTGGCTTGCGTTTCTTCTTTGATCTTTGCCTCTGTTTCGGCTGTACCATCCCAATGACAGAGGAAGAAACCACCATCCTTCACTTTCTCCTTGAACTCCTCGTAGTTGTCGCACTCGTAGATGTGCTCGTCACGATATTTGCGAGCTTTCTCGAAGATATTCTTCTGGATGTCTTCCAACAAGTTCTTTACGTAGGCAACAATGCCATCGATACTGACCGTTTCCTTCTCCAAGGTGTCACGACGCATCACCTCGATAGTACCATTCTCCAAATCACGGCCACCCATTACCAGACGAACGGGCACACCCTTCAGTTCATAGTCGGCAAACTTGAATCCAGGACGTTTGTTGTCGGCATCGTCATATTTTACACTAATGCCAGCTGCACGTAGCTCATTAATAATAGGTGTCAGTTTCTCTGTAATAGCTGCCAATTGGTCGGCGCCCTTTGTAATCGGAACGATAACCACCTGAATTGGAGCGAGACGCGGCGGTAATACGAGACCGTTGTCGTCGCTATGAGTCATGATGAGCGCACCAATCAGGCGGGTACTAACACCCCATGATGTTGCCCATACATATTCCGGTTTGTTTTCTTTATTGAGGAATGTCACCTCAAATGCTTTTGCGAAGTTCTGACCTAAGAAGTGGCTGGTACCACTCTGTAGTGCCTTTCCATCTTGCATCATCGCCTCAATGGTATAGGTATCCAAAGCACCAGCGAAACGTTCAGTTTCACTCTTTACACCCTGCACAACAGGAACAGCCATCCATTCTTCAGCAAACTTTGCATATACATGCAGCATCTTCTTTGCTTCCTCCTCGGCTTCTTCGCGGGTTGCATGTGCAGTGTGACCTTCTTGCCACAGAAATTCCGATGTGCGAAGGAATGGACGGGTACGCATTTCCCAACGCATCACGTTACACCATTGGTTGCACATCAGCGGCAGATCGCGATACGACTGAATCCAGTTTTTGTATGTATTCCAGATAATTGTTTCAGATGTCGGACGCACGATGAGTTCCTCTTCCAGTTTAGCAGCAGGATCAACCTCTACACCGCTTTTATCTTCTTTGGCACGAAGACGGTAGTGGGTAACGACGGCACATTCCTTTGCAAAACCTTCAACATGCTCAGCCTCACGACTTAAGAACGATTTCGGTATGAGCAGTGGGAAGTAGGCATTCTGCGCACCTGTTTCTTTAAACATCTTATCCAACTGCTGCTGCATCTTTTCCCAGATGGCATAGCCATAAGGCTTGATGACCATACATCCGCGCACAGCACTTTGTTCTGCTAAATCAGCCTTTACGACCAAGTCGTTGAACCACTGACTGTAGTTCTCGGCTCTTTTTGTCATTTCTTTTAATTCTTTTGCCATATGTATTTAGAATTGTTTTATTAAAAGAATTAGAGGGTTACACCATTTTTAAAGATGGATATTTCGCGATAGCCGTTTACTTCATTGCGTGCAGGCTCACCGCTGGCAACAGCCAGTACCTTGTCGATGAATTCTGGAACAATCTCCTGCATGGTACGACCTTCTACCAACTGTCCTGCAGAGAAGTCCACCCAGTTTGGCTTGTTCTTGGCAAGGGTGGGGTTGGTGGCAATCTTCATCGTAGGTACAAAGGTGCCAAAAGGTGTTCCGCGCCCTGTGGTGAAAAGCACGATGTGACAACCGCAGGAAGCCAGTGCCGTAGAAGCAACAAGGTCGTTGCCTGGTGCTGAAAGCAGATTGAGACCAGTATTCTGCAAACGATCGCCATATTCCATTACACCACTAACAGGTGCACGTCCACACTTCTGAGTACAGCCCAATGCTTTGTCTTCAAGGGTAGAGATACCTCCAGCTTTATTTCCCGGACTCGGATTTTCGCCTACAGGCTCACCATGAGAAAGGAAATAGTTCTTAAAGTTATTAATGAGGCTAACAGTTTGGGTGAACAGTTCCGGAGTTTCACAACGGTTCATCAGAATAGTTTCTGCACCAAACATTTCTGGCACCTCAGTCAGCACACTCGTTCCTCCTTGTGCAACGAGCCAATCGCTAAACTCACCAACGAGCGGATTAGCGGTAATTCCGCTAAATCCATCGGAACCACCACACTTCAACCCAACACGTAATTTGCTTACGGGAACATCCTCGCGCTTGTCTTCTTTTGCGATAGCATAAAGTCCACGCATTATCTTCAAGCCTTCCTCGATTTCATCACCTTCAACACGTTGGGTAACAAGCAGTTTGATGCGGTCTTTGTCGTAATCGCCCAACATCGCCATAAAGTCCTCTGGCTGGTTGTTTTCGCAGCCTAAGGAGAGTACTAATACAGCTCCTGCATTGGGATGAAGTACGATGTCGCGCAACACTTTGCGGGTGTTCTCGTGGTCCTCAGAAAGCTGGGAACAACCATAGTTGTGGTGCCAAGCGTGAATAGCATCAATACCTTCGAGCTTGGTTTCTTCAGTGAGTCGTTTCACCAACTCTTCTGCAATACCGTTGACGCATCCAACAGTTGGTACAACCCATATTTCGTTACGTACACCAACATCACCATTCTTGCGTACATATCCTTTAAAGGTTCGATTGTCGTTTTTGATGGTCAGTTTTTCGTTGACAGGCTTGTATTCGTATTCAAGTGTGCCCGAAAGATTGGTTTTCAGATTGTCTTCGTTAACCCATTCACCAGCTTTCAGTTCTTTCTTTGCATGACCGATAGGATAGCCGTATTTGATAATGTCGGTACCCTCTGTCGTGTCATTGATGAGAACTTTATGTCCGGCAGGTGTATCTTGCAGAAGTGTAATCTGCTTGCCGTCGATGTCAATCACTTCGCCCTTCTTCATGGGACGCAAACAAACAACCACTGAGTCGGCGGGGTTGATTTTCAAAAATGCTGATAGTTCCATAGTTGTTATTTAGAATTTTATAATTTATGCTAATTATTTAATACTCCTTGTCTCCTTGACTCCTTGTCTCCTTCAACTATACCATATCACGCTGATAGAAATCAATATTCTCTCTGGTTAGCAGCTCGATAGGCATGTAATTGACCGGACGTACTTTTTTCTTCAACACGATGGCACGGAAGAGGGTATCGACACAATGATAACCCTGCATGAAAGCATGTTGTGCTATCAAAAAAGAAATAGAACCTTGACGCAAACATTTAGCGTTTTTCTCAACCACATCGTATCCCATAATCTGTACGTTGCGACGATTGGTTTTCAATAAGAAGTCACCTACGAGATGAGCTTTTGAACTCATGGTGATGCAGTGATGAACCTTCGGATGGCTGACGAAGAAGTTTTCCAAGATACGTGAATAGCTCTTTCTTTCTTCGTCCAGCGGTAGGTTGACATCGTGAATGATTACGCTGGGAAAGTGATCGTGCATATAATGGCGGAATCCCACTTCGCGGTTATCTTGCTGTTTGCTGGGAACCTTTCCGTTTCGTGTCTGTTTCATGAGCATGATTTCCTTTTCACTATGTGCGATGAGCATGAGCATACGCGCTGCAAAATATCCACTCTGAAACGAGTCCTGTCCGAAAAAAGACAGTGGCTTCAGGTCAGGCATATAGGAATCGAGAAGAATAAACGGAATGTTGTTGTCATGTAGCTGATCCGTAAACTGACGGGTCGTTTCCAAATCGGTTGGAACCACAATGACACCATCTGGGTTTAATTGAAGGCATTGTTGGCTTTCTTCGCGAAAAGAGTCTGGGTCGAAACGCTTGTAAAAAGAAAACTTCAAGTCAATATGAAAGTCACGTCGTGCTTCGCAAGCTTTTCCTGCGCCGGTTTCGATTTCCTCCCAATATGCTTCTGATGCATGATCGGGCATCAAACAGATAAAAGTATAAGAACGATTATATGCCAGCGCACTTGCATACATATTGGGCTGATAGTTCATATCGCTCAACGCTTGTTTTACTTTTTGCAATGCAGGTTTAGACACATTTGGTCGGTTGTGTAATACACGGTCAACAGTTCCTACTGACACACCCGCCCGTTCTGCGATATCTTTGATTCTGATTTTAGCAGCCATTCTAATATTTATCGATTAGACGATTAGTTAATTTGACAACCAACGGTCATTGACCGAAGGGAAGTAATTAGACGATTTATCCGTCTTCTTCGCTGCAAAGTTAACAATAAAACTTGAATTGTGCGAACGCACAGCGCTATTTTTAATAAAAAAAAGAAAAAAAACAGTTTTTATTTCGCTTATCCGAAAAAAAACGCTAATTTTGTGACGAAATTGTGAGGACGTGACATTTTATGGTAATTAGATTATATTTTTTTATTCAATAACAAACTATATTTAAAGTAAACTAAAATGGCTAAAATTGTAACATTGGGCGAAATCATGCTTCGCCTTTCTCCGCAAGGAAACGATCGTTTTATTCAGAGTGAATCATTCCGTATCATCCCAGGTGGTGGTGAGGCTAACGTAGCAGTCAGCGTAGCAAACTACGGTCATGATGCATATTTCGTATCCAAGTTGCCAAAACATGAAATCGGACAAATTGCAGTGAATGCACTTCGCCGTTATGGAGTTAACACTGACTTTGTTGCCCGTGGTGGTGACCGTGTTGGTCTTTACTATGCTGAGACAGGTGCTTCTATGCGTCCTTCAAAAGTTATTTACGATCGTGCACATTCTTCTATTGCAGAGGCTGACGTTGCAGACTTCGATTTCGATAAGATTATGGAAGGTGCTGCTTGGTTCCACTGGTCTGGTATTACTCCTGCCATTTCCGACAAGGCAGCTGAGTTGACAAAACTCGCTTGTGAGGCTGCAAAGCGTCATGGTGTAACAGTTTCTGTTGACTTGAACTTCCGCAAGAAGTTGTGGACTTCAGAGAAAGCCATCTCTATCATGCGTCCTTTGATGCAGTATGTTGATGTATGTATCGGTAATGAGGAAGATGCTGAGCTTTGCCTCGGTTTCAAACCCGATGCTGATGTGGAAGGCGGTGTTACCGATGCTTCTGGTTATGAGAACATTTTCAAGCAGATGAAAGAGCAGTTCGGTTTCAAGTATGTTGTTTCTACGCTTCGTGAAAGTTTCTCTGCAACCTTCAACGGTTGGAAGGCTTTGATTTACGACGGTAAGGAGTTCTATCAGAGCAAGCGTTACGAAATCAACCCGATTATCGACCGTGTAGGTGGTGGCGACTCTTTCTCTGGTGGTCTGATTCATGGTCTGCTCACCAAGCCGACACAGGGCGAAGCTCTTGAGTTTGCTGTTGCTGCATCTGCATTGAAGCACACGATCAATGGCGACTTCAACCTTGTTGGTGTTGATGAAGTTGAAAGTCTTGCTGGTGGAAATGCAAATGGCCGTGTTCAGAGATAAAGTTTAACCCCTAGGATCTCCTAGGACCTCCTAGGTCTTCCTAGGACCTCCTAGATAATAAAAAAAATTATGGCAAAGTTTGATAAGATAGCCGTATTGAAAAAAATCGGCGATACAGGTATGGTTCCCGTATTCTATCACAAGGATTTGGAAACCTGTAAAAATGTAGTAAAAGCATGCTACGAAGGCGGTGTGCGTGCATTTGAGTTTACCAATCGTGGCGACTTCGCACACGAGATTTTTGGTGAATTGGTAAAATGGGCAGACAAAGAGTGTCCAGAACTTGCACTTGGTATTGGTTCTGTTGTAGATGCTCCTACGGCTTCTCTCTACATTCAGTTGGGTGCTAACTTCGTAGTTGGTCCGCTGTTCAATCCGGACATCGCTCCTGTATGCAACCGTCGTCTTGTTCCTTACTGCCCAGGCTGTATGACAGTATCTGAAATCGGTAAGGCTCAGGAGTTGGGTTGCGATCTGACGAAGGTATTCCCCGGTGACGTTGTCGGTCCAAACATGGTAAAGGGTCTGAAAGCCCCGATGCCTTGGTCAAAGATCATGGTTACTGGTGGTGTAGCTCCAGAAGAAGAGAATTTGAAAGGCTGGTTCAAAGCTGGTGTATATTGTGTTGGTATGGGATCAAAACTCTTCCCGAAAGACAAAGTACAGGCTGGCGACTGGCAGTATGTAACTGACAAGTGTAAGGAGGCTCTTGGCTACGTTGCTAAGGCTCGCGCATAATACCACTTTGCGGATATGGGATTATGGTAGAGGACGGTTCCTCTCCATAATCCCAATTTTATGTTCCGTGTGGTTTCTTTCAGCTTGTACAACACCTGATAGAAAAGCCGTTGACAAGTTGAACGAACAATCTTATTCATTTCATTATCGTAATATTGATTCTACGGAAGTGTATGCTCACAAGGCATTAGCACTTCTCGATTCGTGTGCCCGCCATGCTATGATTTATAGTGATTATGATGCAGGTAGGGCAGAGGCTTTGAACAATCTGGTTCACGTATATATTACGAAGATGAAATATAAGCAAGCTTATAGTTTACTGGATAGTATCGATGAGATAACCGACAGTCAGGTTGAGCTTCTTGTGGCTGATGTGCAACGTATGCGTTTATGTCAACGCGAATCCCACAACAAGGATTTTTACGACTACCACGAAAGTGCCCTTAGGCGCATACGTCGTATATCAGAAGACTTGCACTTGCTTACTTCCCATGAAAAAGCCCGTATGGACTATGCTTGTTCAGAGTTTCATATCGTTACTTCCACCTATTATTATTATGTAGGTTTAGAAGCAAAATCTGCGGAGGCCATCGAACAAATCCGTGTCGATGATATAGAACAGGATACGGCACAGTATCTGGCTTATCTCTATAATGTGGGTGCAGGAGGGATTGTCACAAGAGGTACGCAAGCCGAGATTCTACAGACGGAGTTTGACCATCTGATGCGTTGTTACCTTACAGCCCGTCAACAGAACTATCCTTATTGGGAGGCAAACTCCATGCAGGCCATCAGTGAACACCTGAGTACCCAGGCTGCTCGCGAGCAACTGATTACCGACAACTTGCCTGCCATGAAGTTTCTGAATGTTGACCACATGCCCGATAGTTTGTTGGCTGGTAATTTGGCGCAACGTTCTCTGGAGATGTTTACTTCTTTTGGCGACGTGTATCAGACGGCTGGTTCCTATCGTACGCTTGCATCCTGTTATTTCCAGATAGCAGACTATACATCAGCGATTATCTGTTTGGAGAAAGCACTCCACGAGAATCAAGCTATTGAACAAGCTCCCGACTTGGTGGCATCTATCCGTGAGCAGTTGAGTATGGCCTATTCTGCTGTTGACAACAAACAAAGTAGCGATGAGAACAGGAATATCTATTTAGACTTACAGGAACAAACCCGTCAGGACCGATATCTGGAGTCACGTGCCGACCAGTTGAATCGTTCTTCCATGCAGCTCAACTATATGATGCTGGCTGTTGTTATCGCTATTGTTACTTTGCTCGCTTTATTGTTGCTGTTCTATTACCTTCGCCGACATAGCGGAAAACAAAATCTGACACCCTTATTAGAGCCCTTGAAAGAATGGCAAGATCGTAACGAACGGTATATGGAAGAGTTGGAAGAGCAGTATGAAGAAGCCAACGAGCAACTTGCGATCAGCGAACTCCATCTGGCTAATAACAAAAAACGCAATCTTGAACAACGGGCTAAGGTATCGGTTATCAACAGTATCACCCCTTTCATAGACCGGATGATTCATGAAATCAATCGTCTGGAGCATAACCAGGAAGATGAGAATACCCGTCAGGAACGCTATACCTATATCTCAGAACTCACCAAGCAAATTAATGATTACAATGATGTGCTGACCGAGTGGATTCAGATGCGCCAGGGAGAACTCAGTCTGCAAATCGAGAGCTTCCCTTTGCAGTCGCTCTTCGATATCGTTAAACGTGGTCGCATGAGTTTTCAACTGAAAGGTGTGACCTTGGATGTAACAGATACAGATACCGTTGTCAAAGCAGATCGAATTCTCACCTTATTTATGTTGAACACGTTGGCTGATAATGCCAGAAAATTCACACCTGAAGGGGGAGCGGTTAACATTCAGGCAACTACATCTGATGATTATGTGGAGGTATCCATTACCGATTCTGGTGTGGGTATGACTGAAAGTCAGTTAGAACATCTGTTCGATCACAAACCGCTGCTGAATACTACAGAGTCTGGAAACGCTTTACAGAAACCGCTTTCTCACGGTTTTGGTTTGATGAACTGTAAGGGTATCATTGAGAAATACAGGAAGATCAGTCAGATATTCCATGTTTGTACCATCGGTGCGGAAAGCGAAGAAGGGAAGGGTAGCCGTTTCTTCTTCCGTTTACCAAAAGGAATCACCCGAATCATCATCGTTGCAATGCTCATGCTTCCAGGTTCTCTCTTCGCGCAAAATAAAAAATATATCCCACATCATCATACTGCGGATACCATCCATTCGGCAGAACTGCTCAAAGCAGCTGTCTATGCCGATTCTGCATACTACGGCAACATTAACGGTACCTATGCCAAGACATTGGTATATGCCGACAGTTGCCGACAGTATTTAAATGCGTATTATCGGAAGATTCATCCAAAAGGTAAAACCTTTATGACGATGGACGACAACCACTCGCAAACGCCTGCAGAAATTGTGTGGTATAACGATAGTCTGGCGATGGATTACGGTGTTATTCTGGATATGCGCAACGAGGTTGCCGTAGCAGCTTTAGCTCTTCATCAATGGTCGCTTTATCGCTATAATAATAAGGTATATACGCAACTGTTCAAGGAAATCTCCGCGGATAACAGTTTGGGTGAATATGTGCGTGTGATGAAAATATCAGAAACCAACAAGACGATAGCTGTTATCCTGTTGGTGATTCTCCTGTTGTCAATCATTCCTGCCTACTATTTCATCTATTATCGTCACCGACTGCACGAACGGTTCTGCCTGGATAGTGTCCGTCGCATCAACCGAATCTTGTTAGACCAGCAGACAGCGTCTGAAAAGATGGCACTCATAGAACCGCTTACAAGCGACCGCTTCCCGGATGAGTTGCGGAATATCGTACAGCAGATTACAGATGCCTTGCGTATGTCAGTTGAACGCAGCGAGACCAGCCAAACCAATATAGAATTGGTACAGGACAACTGTCGTCGGGCCGATTTGGAGAATGAACGATTGCATATCAGCAATAGCATTCTCGACAACTGTCTTTCTACATTGAAGCACGAGACGATGTATTATCCGTCCCGTATCCAACAGCTTATTGATGGTACAGACCAACATCTCGACTATATGTCGCAATTGGCAGTCTATTACAAAGAACTCTATTATATCCTAAGTTCTCAAGCCATGCGACAGGTTGATACCATCAAACAGAAAACAGAAATTGTAGAACTGTATGGTCAATATGTATATGGCGACAAGGAGATGCTTCAATATCTGTTCTCCATCCTGAAACGGCAAAGTCCATCCTCAGAGATTCGGGTTAGCAGTTCAGAAAAGAATGCACAGTATGTGGAATATGAGGTACAAATACCTGGCATACACCTTTCGGAGTCGGAATGTAGAATGCTCTTTACTCCGGACATGAAACACATCCCATATCTGCTATGTCGGCAGATTGTGAGAGATATGGGTGAAAGTACCAATCATCGCGGTTGTGGTATTATTGCCGAGAAAACAGACCAAGGAGTTTGCTTCGTCATTACGCTTGCCAAAGCTGGAAAAAAGAAAACGGAAACTTTATAAACAAATAGGAAAATGGAAAAATTCAAAGTAATCATTGTAGAAGATATCCCTTTGGAGTTAAAGGGAACGGAAGGTATTTTCCGCAATGACCTGCCTGAGGCTGAGATTATCGGTACGGCAGACAGCGAGGTGTCATATTGGAAACTCATCAAACAACAGTTGCCTGATATGGTGTTGTTGGATCTGGGATTGGGAGGTTCTACGACTGTGGGTGTTGAAATCTGCCGTCAGACAAAAGAAACCTATCCAGAGGTGAAAGTGTTGATTTTCACGGGTGAGATTCTGAATGAGAAACTGTGGGTTGACGTTCTCGATGCAGGTGCAGACGGCATTTGTTTGAAGAGCGGCGAACTGCTGACACGTGGTGATGTCTTTAGTGTGATGAGCGGCAAGCGTCTTGTTTTCAACCAACCGATACTTGAGAAGATTATCGAACGGTTCAAACACAGCGTCGGCAGTCAGCTCATGCATCAGGAAGCTATGATTGATTATGAAATTGATGAGTATGACGAACGCTTCCTGCGCCATCTGGCTTTGGGATATACCAAAGAACAGATTACGACGCTTCGTGGTATGCCTTTTGGCGTGAAGAGTCTCGAAAAGCGTCAGAATGAATTGGTGCAGAAACTATTCCCCGATTCCAGCCGTAGCGTCAATGCTACCCGATTGGTTGTTCGTGCGCTGGAACTGCGTATCATTGATATAGACAATCTCGTTCCTGATGAAGATTAAAACCATACTCAGCCGTCTTGCATTGATCCTGATACTGGCACAAGTCGTTCTTGTGTTGGTATCGTGGCTGTTGAATGTCTCCATGCCTGACCTTCCCATGCGTTCCCTTCTGTCCAATGAAGGCATCAGGTGGTTCTTCGGTCATTTTGCAGACAATATGCTGACACCATTCTTATTGTGGATACTGCTCTTGTCGATGGCTTATGGTGCCGTCACGCAGAGTGGTATTCACACCGTTTTCCCCTTGTCGCACTTGAACTACAGGCAACGGCTGGGCTTGCATTTTTCCATTGTATTCTTTATCGTAGTCTTGGTGGTGGTGCTTCTCCTGACCTGTATGCCGCAAGCAATTCTGCTCAGCAGTTCCGGTGCTTTGTTCCCCAGTAGTTTCTCTGCTGCCATCATCCCGTTGATTGCATTTGTCATCATCTGTTGTTCCATCATCTTCGGACTCGTCAGTGGCCGGTTCCCGAATTTCCAATGTGCCTTCAGCAGTCTGGGGGCAGGCGTCATCAAACTGGCACCATTCCTGCCTGTCTATCTGTTGGCTGCCCAACTGATTGCTTCCATCCGTTTTGTGATGATGATCTAATGTCCTTATCGCCTGCACATATCGTGATAGGGACAAAGCGAACACATATTCGAATCTGATGTCGGTTCAAATGGTACCGACAGGTCGAATATTTCCTGGATTTTTTCTGTGAGCATACTCAGAAACTCTTCGCCACATTGTTGCATGATATTCGTCACAGGTTCACCGGCAAGGGTTAAAATGGGATCGTAGTCTTCCAAACCGGTATGTTGCACGAACAACAAAGCAGGAGCTACGGCGCAATGTGGCTTTTTCTTTGCGATGATGATGCTATACAGGAATGACTGAAGGATATAGTCGGTATGCTTGCTTTTGATATTCTTTGACTCAAAGATTTCAGATACATCTTTGATATCCTTAGCCTGTTTGTTTCCAGTTTTATAGTCAACGATACGAAGCTGATAATCCGACAACGCATCCAGTCGGTCGATACGTCCACCTACCGACAGTGTTCTGTCTTTCAAAGAAATATCGATATACTCATCATGCTCATGTCCGATAACACGGAAGGGTGCAAGCTGCATGTCGGTACGCAGCAATCTGCGAAGGTATGTTTCCACCACTTCGCGACTAATCAGTTGTAGTCCGTTCAAAGGCGGATGCGTAGTCGTTTCTTTGAGACCGAACAGTTCTTCGCTGATGGCTTGTTCGATAACCTGGTCTATCTGTTTATTCTGGGGTTGCAGCAGCTTTTCAATATCCTTCTTTGTAATTCGGTCATGTGGCAGGAGTTGGTCGTAGATGAGTTGTGCCGCCCGATGGAACACATTACCAAACATGCGACTGTCGAATTTTTCATCATCCATATCGTTTTTCTCCTTGAGTTCTGCCACATAACAGTAATAGAACTGCAGCGGACAACGCATATAGCGGTTGATGGCTGTTGGAGAGAGTTTGCGCATCGCATCCAGCTTCTGAGCAACCAGTTGGTCTTTGATGACAGGTTCCGGCTGATGATGACTCGGAATCTGTCCGGCGCGAAGCGTCAGCCGCTGGATAGGATGGGGATATTCTACCAACAACTGCAGCATGAAACGACTCATCTCACCCGTGTGACTGCCTTCTGTTGCATTGTCATACAGAATGGTGACATCCTGTGCACGTTGCAACAACCGATGGAAATAATAACTGTAGATGGCTACCTTGTTGTCAATCGTCGTTAAGCCGTATGCACTTCGTATGGAGTGGGGGATAAAGGAGGAGTCATCAACCCCTTTGGGCATATTGCCTTCATTACACGACAATATCAACACATGGTCGAAGTCGAGATTACGCGTTTCCAATACGCCCATGACCTGAATGCCAACAGCAGGTTCACCGTGGAAAGGAATAGAGGTTGCAGAAATCAACTGCTTGATCAACCGTTGAAGTGTGTTGTTGTCAATAGCCAAATCACCACTCTCTATCAGTTCCTGCAAACGGTTCAGCAAGGTGTACATGCGGAAAAGGGATTCATCCTGCAGGGGAGAGGTGGAAGGACTAGAGTTACTAGAATCACTAGAATTACTAGAAGAACTAGACGTGCTATTGGTAGCGATTTTCCGGATGATATCCTTCAACCAAGTCAGCAGCTGGCTCGGTGTCTTTTGAAGTTCCTTTATCGTTTTTTCAAACTCATTTTTTTCTTCTTCGGTTTGCCCTGACAAATACGGGTGTCGCAAGACAGCTTGCAGGAAACGGGTGCGGAAACTGTTTCTGCGTGTATCGTATCCGTTCAGTTGCAACGATAACAACAAGGTGACCAGTGACGCAACGGCTGTTTGCTGAAGCGGATATCCTGTGGTTACATTCATCGATTCCACTTCAGGGGGAATGCAATGAATCACTGTTTGCAGCAATCCCTCGTTACACAGGACGATGGCTGTTCGATTACCGGCGTCGATGCGGCCTTTTTCCTGTAGCCAGTCGGCAATGAATCGTGCCTGGATATTCTCCGTTGGTGCGCAAAGGAAAGAGATATCTTTCTGTTGCTTGAAGTTGTCGTAAATCTCTTCGTTTTGATTGTCCAGCTCATTGGGGAATTCTTCCAGGTATCTCCGGATATAAACACCGGCTTCATGCTGGGTCTTCCTTTCATACGCCGCCGTTTCATTCACATAATAATGGTCGTAATCCCAGTAGAATGCGGCCTTTCCTTCTTCATGCAGACGATGGAAGAGTTGTCGTTCCACCGACTGAAGGACATTGAATCCGACAAACAGATATTTTTTGTGCGGGAAGTCTATTGCTGGTGCTTTCGCCACCTCGTTATACAGCATACCCTCGTAAGCAAGACCTTGTGCTTTGAGCCGTTGACGGAAGTCCTGATAGATATCGTACAGATGGCTCCATATCTCGATGAAACGCCGTTGTAGCGTACTGTTGTCGTCCTGGAAATTACTGAAGAATCGTTTGAGTAATTCCTTCTGCTCCGTGGTGAGATAAGAGATATCGTCATATTCATGGAAGTCTTTTAAGTTGCGGAATACCTTCTCTGCATCTGCATCGTTCTTGTCTATATCATCAAAGTCGGCAAGGAGCAGCTGGCCCCAACCCAAGAATTGGTCGAGTGTTTCTTGTTTGCCCGTCATCGCCACAAAACTCTTGTGAAGGTCTGCCACACATTTCAGCGAATCAGCAACCGTCAGCGTAGAATGCTGCCGGAACAGTTCGCTGATAGTGATGTATGCAGGACTCCACATCGGCTTGTCTGTCAGCTGAGCCAACTGCTGGTTCAGGAAGAGCGCAGCACGTTTGTTCGGAAAGACGACGGCGATATCAGCGAGGTCGTTTCCGTATTTCTTCAGGATGTCTTGTGCAACGTGTTCAAGAAAGGACTTCATTTTACTTCTTTGATTTCATTTTTCAACACATACCATAGGTATCCTTCTACATGTTCATGTCCCATCTGCCGGAGCAGCGACATGTATGCCCCCACCTGTTTCCAATGCTCACGCTGTGGAACACCAAACTTGAAATCGACGACAATCGTCTTTCCGTCATGATACATCACACGGTCGGGACGGTGTTCTTTCACCTCTCCGCTCTCGGCATCGCGCATAAGAATGGTACATTCGTTATACAAGGTCCATCGGGGAGAGAACCAGTCTTTGATACGCGGATCAGAAAGTGCTGTAGCCAATTTCTCGCGAAGACTGTCGGCTGTAACATGCTCGTCATAGATGATACCTTCCAGCTCCAATTCCTTGAGCTTCGGTTCGATATCGGCTGTTGTACGAATGGTCGAAAACAGCGCATGCAACACGTTTCCTAACTGGATATAGGACTGTGAACGGGTAGGGGCTTCGTCTTCACCCCGAACAAACTCCTGACTTTTGTTACTCTGTCGGAACTCAACGGAAGTAGGATAGGTTCTGATCTGGATATTCCGCATACCCATCGGAGCCGTGAAAGGATTCTTTTTCGCTTGCTCTTTCTTCGTTTTTACCAACTGAGTGGTCGCATGCAGGTCACCCCATTCAAACTGTATGGGGGCTTTCTCTTCTTTGCTTCCCGTCATCGTGGCTCCATTCAATTTCTCCACCAATGCAGGAAGGGCTTCCTCCAGAATTTCGCTTCGGTTGCTGGAGGTGGTCTTATCTTTGAGGCGTGCTTTCGACATGCGTCTGCCTGTGACAATCAAACTCTTTGAAGCACGTGTGAATGCCACATACAGCAGGTTCATATTATCGACCACATTCTGCAAGTGTTCTTCTTTGTAGTCCTGCTCATAGACTGTGCCCATCATGCTGTTCTTGGCAAAATCCACGGGGATTATCGGTAACTGGTCGTAGGGTGACTCTTCTTTCTTTTCCGCCCAGATGGTATTGCCGAGTTCCAGCGTCCAATCACACATCGGGATGATGACGTGGTCAAACTCCAGACCTTTGCTCTTATGGATGGAAATGATTCTGATACCGTTTTTCTCGTCGCTCTGAATGGTGTTCTTATGGAAGGTTTCATCCCAGTCGGTAAGGAAATGACTGATGTCAGCCACATTGTCATTCAGATAATTGTTCAACAGGTCGTAGAACGCACACACATAAGCACTTTGCTCAGTCAGCTTGTGCAGCTGGAACAGTTCGTAACAGTAATCAGCCAAATCCATCAGCGGCATCGTCCGAAGCGATTTCCCGTTGACAAACGCATCAGGAAGTCCACTGTCCAGACTGTTGCCCACCAATAGTTCCGTATCGCTCTTCCCGTTTTCCAGCACTTGCTGGTTGTAGGCTTTCACCAGTCGCGCCTTGACCAACAGGTCGTCAGGGTCTGTTAACAGCCGGAAGGCATCGATGAGGATATTCACCGCCAAGGATGCATCCAGTCGGAAGGCCTCGTCGGAAATGATGTTGATATCAGGACGCTCACGCATGAACAAGTCTGCCACTTCCTCAATCTCTTTGTTCGAGCGCATCAGAATGGCCATCTCTTTCCAATCAACACCCTCCTGATGAAGCGTGTCAACCGTTTGCAGCAACTCATTCATGACGGTATCATGATAATCGGCGCTGGGAAACAGTTTGATGGAGATATAGCCTTGTCCGTTCTGTTGTCGTACACGCTGTTCCAGCTCGTCCTGCTTATAAGCTTTACAGAGGTCTTCGTAATCGTCAATGCCGTCGTTCTTCAGTTCGTTGGCTGTGACGTTGACAGCCTCCTGGAAGAAAGCATTGTTGAACTGGATGATTTTCTCATAAGAACGGAAATTGGTTTTCAGCGGTTCCTCCTTCATCTGTCCTGCCGAAAACTCCTGGTCGATATCGTTCAGCAAACGCCAGTCGCCGGCACGCCATCGGTAGATGCTTTGCTTCACATCGCCCACAATCAGGTTGTGCGACTGGACTTGCGCCATACAGTTGTCTAACAATACCTTGAAATTCTCCCATTGGATGCGACTGGTGTCCTGGAACTCGTCAATCATCATGTGACGGAGCTGTGCACCAATCTTCTCGAACACAAAGGGGGAATCGGTATCCTTCATCAGCTGATGCAACAAGGTCTGCGTATTGCTCAGCTGGAAACGATTTGCGTTTTTGGTGATGTCGTCAACAATGGCTGCGATGGCATGCAACAAACGGAGCTGGTTCAGATGGCGCAGCGTCAATACCGCTGACTGGTAGTCTCTCCAGCCTTTCATGCGACAGTCTTCCAACTCCTGCAACATACCACACAGCTCGTCTGATGCCAATTGTATCAGTTGCTCCTTGCATCCGGACTTCTTACTTGCCCATTTGTCGGGATTGCTGATGCAATCGCTGATACGCGATGAGGAAGGACTGCCGTCGAAACTGCCTCCTGCCACCTTATTTATATATTGCAGCACACTTCCTTTCTTTCCGTATGGGAAGTTGTCGTAGTCGTACAACCCGTGTTCCTGTAGCTTGGCGATAATGGCTTTCGCCTTTTCCGCGATGGTGTTCTTGACGCCGTCTCTTCGGATGCGCAGGGTCTTTGTGTATTCCGTAAAGAACTGGTCGTTCTTCATCAGCTCATCCAGTTCGTCGGCATGTTTCTTGTAGAAGTCGCGGAAGATATTCTTGCCAAACTTCTTGATGTCGCCGATGATATTCCACGAGCGGTCGTCTTGGATATTGTTGGCGATATACTCCCGAACCCAGTTCAGCACCTTGGGATTCCGGTCGAGGTTGTCGATAAGCTCATCCACCGCCATTTCCTCTACCTGCTGGTCGTTCAAATCAATACGCAGGTTGGGGGTGAGGTCCAGTTCACGTGCCAGATTGCGCATCACGCTCTGAAAGAAAGCGTCGATGGTTTGTACGCGGAAGTAGTTGTAGTTGTGCACCAGCAGCGACAGGGCGATACTGGCGCGTTCGATAACCTTTTCCTCGCTCAGTCCCGTTTTCTCTATCACCTTCTGGAGATAGTCCTTGGAATCCTCCAGCCGTCGTGAGATACCATATAGCTGACTGATGATACGCATTTTCATCTCTTCCGTAGCCTTGTTGGTGAAGGTTACGGCGAGGATGCTTTTGTAACTCTCAGGGTTACGTACCAGCAGCGAGATATATTCGATGGCCAACGTGAAAGTCTTTCCACTTCCGGCGCTGGCCTTATAGACGGTTAGAGGGTGGGTGCTCATTCTCCGCGAAGTTTCTTTCTGATGGCTTCGTTGGCTGCGATCCAGTCGGTGTCGAGTGAGAACTGCGTCAGGTAATCCTCACGGTTGAAGTAGGCCAGCACCAGCTCACGGTCGGGGTCGTTATACAACGGATGGTTGATGCTCACGTCGCGGAATATTTTCAGTACGGCATCCTTGTCCTTCTTCTTGTGGGCACGCTGGTACTCCTTGGCAAAGAGGTTCACATAGTCGTACAGAAAGTATGCCAGACTGTCGCGACGGCTTATGATATGGGCAATTTCCTCCTTGCTTATCTCACGCGTCGTGTCGGTCAGCTGCTCCAGCGTCTTGGTGTTGATGTAGGTGAGGGCATCCACCTTGAAGGATGCAATCTTTCTCATACCCACATCTTCCTTGGGGTCGGAAGCGATTTTGTAACTGCTGTCGTAAATCTCTTTAAACACGTCTTGTGCCTGTGCGCTGATACCCGTCAGCATCATCAGGACTGCAAATAACATTTTCTTCATATAATAATACTTAACTTCTTAACTTCTTAACTTCTTTCCTTCGACGTTTCACCATCCTGTTTGTTTAATCCAGATGCCGTTGCAGGTAGAGGTGGTGATCAATGCAGGGCGGCAACTCCTGCTGGTAGTGTGTCACCATGAGCAGGGTTTTGTTCTTTCGCCGACAGAACGCTTCGATGACATCTTTCACCAGCTGGCGGTTGATGTTGTCGAGTCCGTGCAGCGGTTCGTCGAGGATGAGCAGTTCGGGGTCTTTCACGAAGGCTCGCGCCAACAGCACCAGACGCTGTTCACCGCTCGATAGTTGCAGGAACGGACGCTCTTCTTTGCCTTTCAGTCCGAACACTTCCATCCAGAAACGGCAGATGTCGAGTTCTTCCTCCTTGGGCTTCACATACAGTCCTACGGAGTCTTTCAGTCCACTTGCCACCACGCGGATGCAGGGGATATCCTGTTTGTAGCTGCGGTGTAATTCCGGCGACACGTAGCCGATATTTTTCTTGATGTCCCAGATGCTTTCGCCTGAACCGCGCTGATAGCCGAAGAGGGCAATATCACAGGCATAGCCCTGTGGATTGTCGGCACAAATCAGACTCAGCAGTGTGGACTTACCTGAGCCGTTTTGTCCGCTCAGCGCCCATCGCTCCCCGTTTCTGACTGTCCAGGAGAGTTCCTTGAGGATGGTGCGCTCGCCATAGCGGATGCTGACATCGTTCATCTTCACCACCTCCTCGCTGTGGTATTCGCGGTCGCTGTAGGG